>JAEWYG010000146.1 GCA_023395755.1 Actinomycetes bacterium
AATCAAGAGTGCACATTTCTGCCTTATCATCTTGGGTTTTGTGGATGTTTCCAGCAACCCTCTGGACAAGCTTCGCGCGAAACCGCACAATGCGCTATAGGTATTTTAACGTCCCGGCCTGCGCCGGGACGTCTTCGATAGATACGAGAAGGACGTGACTTACATGATCGATATCGTGCAGTCGCCCAACCCGGTTTTGAACCAAGTGTGCGAGCCTTGCGACCTGGGTGACAAGAATTTGAAAAAATTGGCGAAACAGATGGCGCGGGCTATGTATAAAAATAGTGGTTGCGGCTTAGCGGCGCCCCAGTTGGGAGTGGCAAAACGCCTCGTGGTGATTGACTGCGACGAGGGAGACGAACAAGATCCTATCGTGCTCGTGAATCCTGTGCTGGTAGAAACGCAGGGTGAACCTGTTTTCGAGGGCGAGGGATGCCTATCGTGTCCGGGTATTTCGGTGCCCATTGCGCGGCCTCCGTGGGCGCGTGTGCGCTATTTCGATCTAGAGGGCGAAGAGTGGGAGATTGAAGGTGACGAGCTTCTGGGCCGCTGCCTACAGCACGAGCTGGATCACCTCGATGGCATTACCATGTTCGAGCGTTGTGATCCGGTGGCGCGCATTCAAGCGCTACGCGACTATGAATTAGCCCTTAAAGCTGGTGCAAAGCCCGGGGAGACTTCTCTCGATCCGCGGGTGCGTTGATGATGCGCGTCGTCTTCATGGGCACGCCTGATTTTGCGGCCACCATCCTCGAAGATCTCTCTCAACAGCATGAAGTGGTTGCTGTGTATACGCGTCCTGATGCGGTACGAGGGCGCGGTAAACAGCTGGTTGCTTCGCCGGTAAAGGCGATGGCTGCGCGTCTCGGTCTGCCGGTGCGTACACCGAAGACTTTACGCAACGAAGATGAGCAGCGTGCTTTGGCAACGCTTGAGCCGGACGTGATATGTGTAGCCGCCTATGGTGCTATCTTGCCGAAAGAGATATTGGATATTCCGCGCTACGGTTGCCTGAACGTGCACGCGTCGCTTCTCCCTCGTTGGCGTGGTGCCGCACCGGTTGAACGCGCTATTCTTGCGGGTGATACTGAGGTAGGTGTATGTATCATGCGTATGGAGGAGGGTTTAGACACGGGCGCGTACTGTGTTTGTCGTACGGCACGAGTTGATGCCAAAAGCTCCTCCGAACTTACCGATGAGTTGGCTAATCTTGGTTCACATGCGCTGCTTACAGCATTAGTGCTTGTGCAAGGTGATGTAGCTGATTGGACCAATCAAGATGAAGAAAAAGTAACGTATGCTTCCAAGATAGAGAAAGGCGAACTCTCCCTTTCTCTTAACGATACGGTAGATGAGGCTGCGCGTAAAGTGCAGGCCTCGAGCGCCGCTCATCCCGCCCGTGCGGTTGTCGCTGGGCGTGTTGTTACGCTAACTGAACTGTGTGTTCCGGTTGGTTTTGCAGCAGAACTTGCTCAAGGCATGACTCCTGGTAGCGTTCGCTTTGCCGGAAAGCGTTTATTTCTTGGTCTGTGTGACGGTGCTGTTGAAGTGGTTTCCCTGAAGCCCGATGGTAAACAAAAAATGGATGCCCGTTCATTTGCTGCTGGAGTGCAGGGAATGAAGGGTGGATCTTTGTCGTGGGAGGCTACTAATGAGTGAACGCCGCACTTCTGATACCCGCAGGGAACCGCAGGTATCTGTCGATACGTCTCAGTCGATAGGTAGGCGCACCTTCCCCTCAAAAGCGAGTCCTGCACGTGTTGCTGCGCTCAATGTGTGCCGCGCCGTACGCGAGCGTGATGCTTATGCTCAGGATCTCATTGCGTCACGCATTGATGATGCGCGTTTGAGTCCTGAGGATCGTGCGTTTGCCACAAGGCTCGTTCTCGGCGTGGTAAGCACTTCTGGTACGATTGATGAAATTATCGATCGTGCACTACGCTCTCCTTCTGATGTACAAGATGATGTACGCGATGCACTCCGTATTGCGGTTTACGAAATCATGTTTTTAGATAAGAGTCCCCATGCGGCTGTCGACCAGGGAGTCGAGTTGGTTCGTTCGGTTCAGCCACGTGCGGCGGGTTTGGGTAATGCAGTATTGCGCAAAGTTGTAGCTATGAAGCCCGAATTTCCCTTCGGTGATCCAACGCGCGATATTGCTGCTTTGGCACGATTGCACGCGTTCCCGCTTTGGATAGCAAAACGTCTAGTAGCCGATCTTGGACCTCAGGCGGCTGTTGACTTCATGCGCGCCTCCAACGAACCCGCACCGTTGTTTGTGGCCGTGAACGAGATTAAAACGTCTGCCAATGAGGTGCTTGAAGTTTTCGCCGCAGCAGGTAGTACCCTTGAGCCAGTTTTATTGGGCGACGAGGTTGTACCAGGGTGTTATCGTGTTCCTGATTCTCGCGTGCTGCAAGAAGTCTCTGTGAAAAACCTTTTCAGCCACGGTAAGGTGCTGGTGTCCGATGCCGCATCGCAGCTAGTGGCTGCTTCGGTGTTGCCTGAGCGTATGCCAGCTTCTTTGCTGGAGATTGGTGCTGGACGCGGTACAAAGACTATTCTTTTACAAAGTGGCGCGTTGCGCGCTTATGGTAGCCAAGTGGAACTTTTCTCGCTGGATAACCATGCATTTAAAACTCAGCTTTTGAAAAATCGTGTCAAGGACTATGGTGTGCAGGTTTCTGAGGCGCTTACGGGCGATGCGACACGGCTTGACGAAGTGGTAGGATCGCGGCAGTTTGAGGCGGTGTTTATCGACGCTCCTTGTACCGGACTCGGTACGCTGCGTCGCCATCCGGAGATACGCTGGCGCCTGACCGAACAGCGGGTGTCGGAGATGGCTGCATTGGGTCTTTCGCTGCTGCGCTCTGCTGCTGGTCAGGTAGCGCGGGGTGGTCAACTTGCCTATGCCACCTGTACCGTTACGCATGCTGAAAATAATGCTGTAGTGAAGCGTTTTCTGGAAAGCGAGCAGGGTGCAGGTTTTGAGCTTGCTTCTTTGGGAAACCGCTCGTGTTTAGCAACGCGACTACAGCCCGGTTCATCCGACGCTCATTTTGCTGTTCGTTTCGTGCGCAAACGCTGATAGATACATTGATCACTTTTGTTGCTTGTTCGGCCGTCGGCGGAAAATTCCTACACCAGGCAACAAAACCGACTGGTTTGCTATACAATAGGGCAAATTTTAACCAAAGGGCACCGTATAGAGGAGCCACGAGTAAAGCGAGGGAGGTCTGAGCTGCAATGGAGCCGAATATCAAAGAGGTGGCAGGACGCATTTGTGCGCTACGCGAAGACCTCGACATTACGATGCAAGAGATGGCTGACGCAACGGGTCGTACGTTATCTGAGTACGCTGCCCAGGAGTCGGGTGATCAGGATCTGTCGTTCACTTTTTTATATAAATGTGCTGAACGCCTCGGTGTTGATGTTATCGAGCTTCTAACTGGTGAGAATCCGCATTTGTCGGGCTATTCACTTACGCGCGCCCCTGAAGGCTTGTCAATTAAGCGTCGTGCGGGGTTTGAGTATCTCCACAAGGCGCCACATTTCAAAAACAAACTTGCCGAACCTTTTTTGGTTACTGCTCCCTATTTAGAGGAGCAGCAGGAACAGCCCATTCATTTGTCTTATCACAAGGGCCAAGAATTAGATTTTATTATTTCCGGTCGCATGCGCTTCGCCTACGAAGACCATATTGAAGAACTCGAAGCGGGCGACCTGCTTATGTATGATTCGGGTCGTGGTCACGGCATGGTTGCTACAGGTGGCGAGCCGTGCGTATTTCTGGCTATCGTTTTGAAACCCCAACTAGATTCGATTATCTAGGCGCTGACGAAGGCTACATCTCGCGCATTTTGTTGTGTAGCACCTTTTAAGGGCGCCTTATTTGATAATCCTATCCGTTTCGCGGCTGGGCTGCCGCATGGTATATAGGGAGTTAAGATACCCATGAGAAACTTAAATCTGCGCTACGTCGAGGAAACTTACGGTGAAGACGGGCTTTTGACCTCGTTTAAAGTAAGCTGTCCTGATGAGTTTAACTTTGGCTACGACGTGGTTGACGATATCGCTGAGAACGACCCCAATCGACGCGCCATGGTGTGGTGTAATCCGGAGGGTGAGGAGCATGTGTTCACTTTTGCCGACATGAAGCGATGGTCAGATAAGACGGCGAATTTCTTGGCTGAAGCTGGCATCGGTTCCGGCG
>JAEWYG010000178.1 GCA_023395755.1 Actinomycetes bacterium
CCCCTTGCGAGCAACGGTGGAGCCGCTGAGGCTACGTTGTCCCTTTCTAATGAATCGACATCCTCTTCAGATGAAGGAGGCACTTCAGCGTCGGATGACGCAGAGGTAGCGGCGTCATCAAAAAAGAAACCTCTGACGGTCGATGAGGCAAAAGAAAGTTATGAATCTAAGAATGCAATCGTATTCGCCCTTGATACCACCGATCTTGAGCGTTATCGTGAGGGCACAATTCTGAAAAAAGGTGGGCATCGTTTCGGTGTGTTTAGCGTAACGGAGTCTGTTTCCAGTATTGTATTAGACAAGCAAATTGCATATTTCAAACGACATAAGGTTGACTTTATTGTGGCCATAACGCCCGATAAGAGTTATTTTGAAGGTGCATCAGGTCTTGATATTGTTATATGCACTGGTGATGAAGGCCTGTTCGTTATGGGGGAAACGCATAACGGCACGTTCTATGTCGATACTCCTGAATTAGATCGCGTTGGTGCTATTCTTATATCGCCAAGTAATGTTGTGTCGGCAAAGGTTTTGGAGAGCTCTTAGTCTCTTGGCCATAAGTGCTGCATTTTTGCTATTCTCGGGTGATACGAGTTGACACTGTGGGGTAAATAATTAAAGGCCCCCGGTGCTGTACCGGAAGCCTTTAACCAGAATCACCTTAGAGCGTTGCTTTACCTTAGTGGTGCTTAGACGACACCCTGTGCCATCATCGCATCTGCAAGCTTTTTAAAGCCGGCAATATTGGCGCCCATAACATAGTTACCCTCGTGACCATATTCCTTGGCAGCATCGTCTGCCGCATGATAGATGTTCTTCATAATGCTTTGTAGCTTGGCATCCACTTCCTCGAACGTCCAAGACAAACGTTCGGAGTTCTGTGACATTTCCAGACCCGATGTAGCCACGCCACCAGCGTTTGCCGCTTTACCGGGGCAAAACACAACACCATTTTCCATGAGATATTCAGTGGCATCCATGGTGGTGGGCATGTTGGCACCTTCGGCAACGATTTTGCAGCCGTTTGCTACGAGTTGTTTTGCGTCGTCTAGAAGGAGCTCGTTTTGGGTTGCGCAAGGTAATGCAATATCAACAGGAACGCTCCATACGCCACGGCCTTCATGATATTCTACGCCTTCCTTACGTTCTGCATATGCAGAAATGCGGGCGCGTTCTACTTCCTTGATCTGTTTTACGAGGTCAAGATCGATGCCCGCAGGATCGTAAATCCAGCCAGTAGAGTCGGAGAGCGTAACTACGTTAGCGCCCAGCTCCTGTGCTTTTTCGGTAGCATAGATGGCTACATTTCCTGAACCGGAAACGGAAACGGTTTTGCCTTCAAAACTATCGTTGTGACAATTTAGATACTCTTGTACGAAGTAGATCAAGCCGTAGCCAGTAGCTTCCGTACGAGCGAGCGAGCCACCGTAGGAAAGGCCTTTACCGGTGAGTACACCTTCCCATACGTTGCGAATGCGTTTGTATTGACCAAACATAAAGCCAATCTCGCGTCCACCTGTGCCAATGTCGCCAGCCGGCACGTCGGTATCGGAACCGATGTGTTTGCAAAGCTCGGTCATGAAGCTCTGGCAAAAACGCATGATTTCCATGTCTGACTTACCCTTGGGGTCGAAGTCGCAGCCGCCTTTGCCGCCACCCATGGGGAGAGTGGTTAGGCTGTTCTTGAAAATTTGCTCAAAGCCCAAAAACTTAATGATGCCGAGGTTTACCGAAGGATGTAGGCGTAGGCCACCTTTATAGGGCCCGAGGCAGCTGTTGTACTGTACGCGGAAGCCGCGGTTTACTCGTACGTTATTCTCGTCGTCCACCCAAGGTACGCGGAACATGACCACGCGCTCCGGCTCAACGATACGCTCAAGCAGAGCCGCTTTTTCGTAGGCAGGATTTGCTTCAATGACTGGTTCCAATGATGTTAGTACTTCTGTGACGGCCTGGATGAACTCAGGCTCGTTGGCGTTCTTGGCTTTGACCTGTTCGATGACGTTGTCAACGTAACTCATCTCGTGGGACCTCCTTCGGGAAATTTATATCTTTCCTTATTATAGGCGGCGATTCATGAGGTGCGTTGTTATTTAAAGAAGATGAAACAAAACCCCTTCGAAAGGTGAATAAGAGCTAAAGAAAAGCTCACTTTTACTGCAATGCTTGATCCACTAAACGCTGGAGATTGTCTACGAAGCGCTCGCGGTCATCGTCTTCAAAAGCAGCGGGACCTTTTGTGCGTCCGCCGCGTCTACGAACAGTTGCCTCGATATGGCGCATTTGCAAATCTGAATCGATAGTGGCCAGTTCGTAGATGCGGCCACGTACTCCAATAGCTTTTGCTCCGCGACCAAGCACCATGGCGGCTAAGCCAATGTCTTGAGTTACGACAATGTCATTTGGCTGCAATTCCTGTACGATGGCGAAATCGGCTGCGTCGGCACCGACGCCTACCGTGAGGGTGTCGGCCCAAAAACCGTCGTTTGGTTCGCGGGGGTCGTTTCGCCGGAGATGACGTGCAAGATTCTGTGTGGAGTTTCCTGCGATAACAACCGGTATATTGTTGCGGCGGGCTACCGCTAATGTTTCGGATGTGACCGGGCAGGCGTCGGCATCGATATAGACAGTTGGTTTCATGGGAGGAATGGATCCTTTCTGGGTATGCGAAAAGTATAGAGCTTCAATGCCAAACCCGCTACCTTGGAGGCGTTTCTGCTGTGTTGGTGATAGCCCTAACGCGTAGAGCACGCTATAGTAGGAGTAGCAAGGTTGCGACGGGGGGGGGGTTGCAAAGGGGAGTCTAAATGTATAAGCCGGTGCCAATAGGAAAGCAAGGATTCGTCTTGTCGCCAACAACACAGGCGGCTATAGCACGAGCCGAATCATCGATGGTTCGTATGGAAGATCGCGCCTGTTTGGGTGGTGTGGATAGGGCGCTCATGCATACACTTGCACGTGTTGAAGCGATATCTACCATTCGTATTGAAGGCAAGCGACCTTCTTTGAGTGCGATTTTGTATCTTGAGGCGTACCTTGAAGGGAATCGTGCTGAGGGCGTTAGTCGTATCGATTCGATTGATGCGTATGATTTCGAAAACGATGAGGCGCGACAGGCTGCGCTTGAGGTGTTACGGTTTCTAAGTGCAGTGCGTTATCTCTACTATGAGACCGATCCCGACCAGCCGCTCACACCCGAGGTATTGCTGGATATTCACTCGCTTTGCATGTATGGTGCTCCTGCGTGTGAAACAGGAGTGCAGTTCAGGAAAAAGCGTTACGAGCTTTCTGATGCAGATGCTGCGGCTTTGGTGTACGCACCTCCCAAGCCCGAAGATCTACCTGCTCTCTTGGAAGACTTATGCGCATTTGCAAACAAAGAGGTGTATGCGCCGATAGGACAAGCGGCTATTGCTCATTTTCAATTTGAGAGCATTAAGCCTTTTAAGTCGGGCCTCGATAAAACAGGACGACTGATGTGTCATGCTATTATGCGCAAACGCGGCCTTATGCGTTCGTTGGTGGCTCCCATAGGGCTAGAACCTGCAATTGATACAAAAAGTCATGCCGAATCATTGCTTCCCTATAATTTCGGGCTGGCTTCCGATGAGTGTGAGCGATTAGTGCTCGTCAATCGCTGGGCAGATTTTTGCGCTTGGTCGGCTGAGGTGTCTGCAAAAGTTACCAACGTACATTTAAATGCGGTTATTACCTTGCGAGAGCGGTGGGTTGAGGAATTGGGTCGACCCAGTAAAGGATCGGCTTCCGAAGCTCTCATTGGTCTTTTGCCTGGTCTTCCGGTTCTTACCGTGAAGCAGGCAGTGGGTTTGACAGGCAAGAGCATCTCGTCGGTAAATGATGCTTTTGCTCGTCTCGAGGCGGCGGGCATCATTCGTGAAGCAGACAGCGCACAGCGTAGCCGTGTGTTCGTGGCGCCACATGCTGTCGACCTTTTTGATGAGCTTGATCGTAAAGTGGCGCCGCTTACTCCTGTTT
>JAEWYG010000089.1 GCA_023395755.1 Actinomycetes bacterium
GTTGCATACGGTGCGCCTCGTGAGTGCGCATCCATCGTCACCGAAGACCGGTACCCGTGGTTTCTGGAACGAAAGCTTGCGCAATCTAAGCTCGTTGCGCAATTACGACAATGAGTACCTCATCATGGGCGATTTCAACTCCACGTGGGACCACTCTCGCTATCGCAAGATGTTAGGAGATACGCTGGTAGACGCCTCTCAGCAAGCAGGCGAGGGGTTTCATATGACTTATCCGTCAAAGCCAGGTTACGCCATGTTTCCGGTGCCGCCGATGATCGAAATTGACCATATTGTGTATTCAAAGAACAGTGGTATGTCTGTTGGCAATATGGAAACTTTAAAGGTTGAGGGCAGCGATCACTTGGCGCTTTTGGGAACGTGGGTAATCAAATAGATCACGATTAATTGATATTTCATTACCCTTTGATAAGAAGCACAGCCGCTATTCAGCGGCTGTGTAAGGAGGGTTGCGTACTACGTTGGCTTATAGGTCACTACGTTTGGTCCATGCGGTGCACTGTTTAAGCATTCTGTTTTGCGTAACGTCGCTGATCGGAACGCACGAATTCTATGAGAGCCACAGCGATCAGCGCTATAAGACAGAGCGAGAGTACAACGGCAATGGCAGGATATGCCGCAAGGTAAAAGGGCGTCATTATATAGCGTGCGAGAATACCTGCGTAGGCCCAGGAAACCGTAAGGGCATACGCTCCATCGTGATTCATTATGGTGGTAAATAGCGCAATAGTCAGCCCAATAAGAAGTACTGCGATCATGATTATGTCGGCAAAAGGAATCATTCCCCATCCGAAAGAGGTTAAAAGTACGGTTACGTTTGCAATCGTTGCCACCGTTATCCAGCCAAAGTAGATGCTAAAGGGAAGCCGTACGAGTATTTTTTCAGAAAACGTAAGCTTTTCATTGCGCAGCAATAGGCTAATCCACGCGAGGCAGACCAAAATGACTATCATTAATAACAGCGAGAGTGGTAGCAGTAAGAAATGCCAGGCCACAATCCATAGTGCATTGGCAATTGACGATACGATGAAGAGTATTTCGACACGTTGCAAGGTCGCCGAACTTAAGATTGAATCATCATTTTTGCGAGTAAAAACTCCCCATAAATACAAGACGTGCAGCAGAAGCATCACGTAGATGAGTGTCCAGATAGCGAAGGTATAACCAGCTGGAGTAAATAGGTTGGGAAAAAGATCTGATACCTGTCCGGTATTCATGCCATTGAAGAGCATGATATTGGCAAGAGCGTTTATCAGAACCATAACAACAAAAGACACCGAGGTCGTTATCTTTAGAGGCGTACTGATATTCATAGCTCACCCTTTTCTTCCGAATAGATACTAAGTTATAAGCTTATGTTATTACCCATGGGAGGTTCAAGGGTAAGGGCGAAGACGTTTACTACACGTGAGGCAATTGAGAGAGAAAAGGGGGTACACACCCCCCATCCTTTCAGGATTTAACCGGGTTTTAAATTGTTCTCCAGAGTGCGCTATCGTCATCGTAATAGTAAATACCCCCGGCATCCTTGTCGTAAACAATGCCGGGTGCCTCATCGGGTATTCTATAGCAGTTATCGGAGCTGTATAGAAAAGCTTGTTGTTCCTCGGTGGGCTCATTGTCTTCGGTGTAAAACTGGTTGACTCCTGTGAGAATAGAGAAATGCTCCCGAAGATCAGAAGAGCTTTTTATCAACTTAAGACGATGCCAATCAAGGGGATTGAGCAGTATTATCGCTGACTTGGGATGCGAAAGGTTTGGAAGCTCTATTCCCTTGGTTATCTCCATGGCCATGTCGTTGTCGATTGCTTCGATCAATGAATACCATGATGAATGCAATTCGAGACTGCCGTTAGTGTCTGCTTGTACCCATATCCACTCACGAGGATCAAAGGAAGCACCCACAGAGGGGTTCCAATGGCATGAATAAGGTGACCCTAAATGCAAATTATAGGGTGCGTTGTTGAGGCTTTTGAGAAGTTCATTCGTGAGGTAGAGCAAGTAGTCACGATATTCTTTTCGATAGAGGGCATCATTTTGCCCTCGTGCGTAATCATAGTTTCCCGTATGGGTTTTCACTTCTTCAAGCAAGCTTAGTGCATCTTGAAGCAAAGAGCATTCGGGGAAGAACTCCTTATCTTCAGGCGCGAGTTTATCGGTGATGAATACGGCGTTAATCAACGTTTCGAGTGTATGCATGTTGCCGCTTCGAGATGCTGCTGAAGCATCGCCTCTTATGTTGTTGTTCATTGCCTTGAGGACGGTATTAACTATATAGTTATAAGAAAGAGAATGGCAGATTGGTTGACAGGTTGTGTTGAAGTAACGGCTTTTGATAGCCTGAGTAAAGAGCGGCCTTGCTCCTAAGGAGAGGGTGCCATTTTCTATTTTTACGGGATCGTCTGCCAGGAGGGTCCGGCTGGCTGCTTTGGGTATCTTTGCTATCTTCCATGTAGCAAGAGGTATGCCGTAAGGATTTGCGTGAAGGCCGCGTGTGACGATGAAATCGCGATAATAGTGCGTCGCTTGGGGTCCTTGTGAAATTTCCGTAAAGTCGGGAGCGAAAGCCATTCCCGCTAACGAGCGAAAGCCGGTTGTGTTGTCGGGTTTTTTATAGGATGTTGCATGGTAAGCGTCATATACATGCAAGCGTTTGGTGAGATAGGTTGCCTCGATTTTTTTGGACACAGATTCGGTTTTGGCTGTGGGAGGCAACAAACGAGCCATGGCGGCATAGGCGGGAAAGAGTACTGATGTAGTTTTCGCAGAACCGTCGAAGGACTTTCCGGCAGAGACCAGTAGGGCGCGATTAAGTTCCGACGAGGCCAATCCGGCACCCACCATGCAGACCAAAGCGGGAAAACCCTGAGACCGCATGATGCTTGCTTGGGCGAAGGCAACATCGACAGGTCCACACGATGGTTTGCCGGTCGTTTCGGTGGCGACTTTTTGTTCAAAGAAGGTGTCGATGTCAAAGGTGGCTTCGTTCCAAGGTGCCGCAGGCAGTTGTATGTACTGGTTTTCAGTGTTAGCCTCGAATATCTGATTCGCTTGAAAATAAGGAATAGTAAAACGGGCCATGCTTTCTTCGATGGACTCGCCGGAGAGGACGTCGCTGGTGCAAGCAAACGATTCCAATAAGGCGGGGGAGGGTTGTTTGAGCGACCGCTGACGTAGTTCCCAAACGGCCGACCCTGCTTCAAGTAAAGGGTCGGTAAGGAGATGGTTTATCTGAGCGGGATTGAGGGAAAAGGGAGTTTTTGGCATATCGTTGATAACGTGAAGAGGCACTTGGGCTTCGGCTGTGCTTTGGCCTAGCGCCAAAGTAATGCGGGTTGTGTGGCGACCCGCCTTTAGGTGGTTAAGATCTTTTGCCTGAAAGGAAAGAGTTATGTCCTGAGTGAGACAGGAACTGAAATCGACGGGACAGCTGTAGAAAGACAGATCTTGAAACGGGCCATTTGCGGCAGCCATGAGGGTGCCGGTGAGTACGCCATCGCTGCCGGGGATGTATTCAACGCGAGCGATTACGCGAACGCGATTGTTGGTGGGGACTCCGGTTTCCGTACCGGTAGAGGGGTTTTCGGGAGTTGAGGGTTGCCCTGGGGAAATTTCTTTAGAAGCAATTGCGGTACGTATATAGGCAATGGGTTCGATGTTTGGCGAGTCTTTTGTGTATTCTGGTGTGCTTATCGCACAGCGCGGCTTTCCGTTTTTTGCGGAAGCTGCAAGGGCTATGGCTGAAACAGCAGGGATGGTGGGTGTGTGGGCAAACGAGAGGGCTTTCAGTACAAGGGTTCCCGACACAGGAGGTTCCGGTTCTTTGCTGGGTGGGTCATGAGGATTTTTCTCTTGACTGGGGTTTGATCCCCCGCCTCCACTGCTACTACTGCTTGTGTTCCGTTTGCTGCATCGCGATAGAACATCTCCCAGCAAGCTACCGCCCAGTGCAATACCCAAATAAGGAGCTGTCTCACCCGCCATCGAAACAGCCGCCTCGTCGGCAGCTGCT
>JAEWYG010000096.1 GCA_023395755.1 Actinomycetes bacterium
TAGACGAGTTTATTCCCCTCGAAGACAATGCTGCAGAATCGTTCGCCGAAGCCGTGCGCCAAAACCATCCCGTGTACGACCTCTTTTATCTTACGTTAGCGCGTCGCAATGCAGCAACGCTCTGTACTGCCGACAAGAAGCTGGTTGCACTCTGCGAAAGTATGGGTGTTAACTGCATCAGAGAAGGGTAGTTTCAGGAGAAACTAAGTTTCCGTTGCCAATGAAAATCTTACAGGACCAATGAGGGTACAGTTTAACGTGCGACTCGGCCAGAGAGGTTAACGCAAGTTTCTAAACTGCTCTTTAAGGTTGTGCAACCCAGTTATATTTCATAAAAGACTATAGTTACGACAACGGAGGATTAACTCGCGAGCGAACGGGTAACCCTCTCCGCGTATCGAGTGGTATTCCGGTTGGGAACATCCCGACGCGGAGGCTTCTTTTCGCTATGCGTCCAAACATCAGTGCGGTTAGCATAGGCAAACGCCCAGCGTTTTGGTTGGTCGGGTGGCGAAATGGAGGGCTGAATATGCGCATTTGCTCCGCGTTTGATGGAGACTTTCATCTAGATGAGTCGAGTGTTTGATCTGCTGTCCTTGTTTCAAGTAGTAGGCATGCTAAGGTGTATCGTTGCTGCTTTGATCTGCCCGAATTTTCGAGTGAGCAATTTTATTGCGTGAAAATTTTAAAAGCGGATGGTTCATTTTTGGAACACCAACTTAGTTTATTCACCCGCATTTCTCAGGTTATTCGTAATAGTGAGATTCCTTGTGATTGCGAAGTGGGCTACAAAGTTGCCGACTGTGGCACGCTTCCGCTTTTGCATTTCGGCGTTATACCAGCAAATGCTTACAAAAAATATAATGCGACGTTGTATGTAATAACTCCTTGGTTCGAAGGACACACTCTACATTATTTGATTACCAAGGCAATGCAGAGCAAAAGACCGGTAACTATTTTCGAAGCACTTGTCTTGCTTCGCGCAGTGGCTGTGAGCATGCACAGCTTTAGTCGTTGTGACGGTGGCACTTATCTGGTCCATCAGGATATTAAACCATCTAATATTTTCCTTTCCACCAATTCCCAGCCGCGTGCTGTGATTATCGACCTCGATACGGCGTTCTTCCTTGATGAAGTACCCCAATCGGTATCGTGCGGGTCATTTGGATACACTGCTCCTGAAAACATAGCCCACAATAACTTGTGGCCCAACGAGACGGTAGATGTGTTTTCGCTCGGAGTGGTGGCCCATGAGATATTCACCGGGCATTGGCCCTATCCGTTTCCACCTCGACTTGGTGACGATCTTCTCTTCTGGACCACTTATTTTCGGCAAAAAGATGCTCTGTATATAAGTCAAAATCTGCCATCTGATATACGCTCTTTAATCAAATCATGCGTGTCGCTCAGCCCATATGATCGCCCATCGCACGAGCGTCTTGTAAAACATCTGGATATATTGCTTGATCGCTATGCCCGAAACCGGGAGGCTCTCTGCCCGCTCCAATCGGGGACAAACTCTGCTTGGATGCTTGAAAACACGGCTATTGTCGACACATTTTAAGGACCAAAAGACAGGGCTGAGGTATTGCGCAACAGATAAACCCGTTCAATACGAATACTCTAATGGTTATTTATTTGCGTATACGAGTGTTGGAAGTAGTAGACAAGGGGTTGTCGTGCGGTCAAAGATAAATACCAAACAGGCGAAATCGTTCGATGTGCCGGGAGAGAATGGCGGCTGGCACACGGCGTTTTACTACTTCGCTGAACATATTAGATTGCTTTCCCGCGGGCATATCAACCACAAAGTGCTCTATTCATATCTGGGCACAAACGGTCATTACATTAATCACGATAATCCATCCATTCGTAAAAGAACGGCAGCGGTTCTTTCTCGTCTCATTCATACGCAGCGTTATGTACAGGATTCTCAGCAGAGCTACGAAAGAAATTCTCAAGTATTTGACCAGGCAGCGTTGTTGCTGTGCTCAAGCCTAGCTGAACTCGTTGATTATTCCGAGAAAGAAATAATCGCTTACTTCTGCGGGCCATTATGGGTTGATGTCGGTCGAGGCATGGCTAATGAGTATGAAGATGGGCGGTCTTCGCTTGATTTGAACCGTATTGCTCACGAAATGCAATCTCTGTTTGCTGGATGCGAAGCGCTTGCTTCAAAACGTGGTATTAGTCCGTTGGTTCTGATTACGTCGTCATATTTTTATTTATTGACGTTTGGCCATCTTGAGGTGAGGTTTGCTTATGAGATGGTGGACGAGACGCCGCTCGCTCTGTCTCAAGATGCCACGAAGGCTCTTAAGCGAAAGACTTGCGCTTGTTTAATTAGGTACTGTGCCTCCGATAAACATGCGATTGTCGATTGGTGGACGTTGGGAGCGAGTAGGCCCTTTGTTATTGGTCGCTTTACCGATTCTGACCTCATTGAAACGAACCGACACGTGTCGCGCCGTCATTGTCTGATTGAATACCGCAATGGATGTTGGTATTTTGAAGACAGCGATTCTCGGCACGGAAGTTGTGTCGTGCGTAGTGGCGAGATTGTTTATGATTGTAATCGCGATGGTCGCGCTCCCTTCGAGCTTTCGTTCGGCGACTGTATTACTCTTGCCGGTGTGTCAAGCTACTGGTTTGGCGCCCTGCTTTCCTAGAGGAAAGTGTTTACACTTGATCGGGGTAGTTGAGTAAGCGCGCGAATGAGGGCTCTAAGGTTTTAGCCAAGACGCGTTGCCTACGCGAATTCTTCATCTTACTCTTCGCGTTCTTGCCAATATCACTATAATGGGAACATTCGCGAATAAACGGTTACCTGCGCGGACGCGTGCGGGGGCCTGCGGTCGTTGATAGGGGGGTGCAAGACGTACTCATTGCCTTTCGACCGCATCGACCTGACGAGGAAACAGCATGACCATGAAACCTTATAATCCGCACGAGATTGAGCCACGCTGGCAAAAGCAGTGGGCCGATATTGACCTCTATCGTGTGACCGAAGATACCTCCAAGCCGAAGAAGTATGTGCTGGAGATGTTTCCCTACCCTTCGGGCGATATCCATATGGGGCATGTTCGTAATTACACCATCGGCGATGTTGTTGCGCGTTTCTCGAAGATGCGTGGCTTTGATGTGTTGCATCCCATGGGGTGGGATGCGTTTGGCCTGCCTGCCGAAAACGCAGCCATCAAGCGCAATAGCCATCCTGCGACGTGGACTCATGCCAATATCGAAACACAGAAGGCGTCGTTCAAGCGTATGGGCTTTTCCTACGATTGGGATCGTACCGTTGTCGCATGCGACCCCGAATACTATCGCTGGGGGCAGTGGATATTCCTTCAAATGTGGAAGCGCGGTCTGGTGGAGCGTCGCAATAGTCCGGTAAACTGGTGCTCGCATTGCGAGACGGTGCTTGCAAACGAGCAGGTTATTGAAGGCAAGTGCTGGCGCTGCGACAGCGAGGTGGAAAAGCGCGACCTGACACAGTGGTACCTGAAAATAACCGACTACGCCCAAGAGTTATTGGACGATCTAGATCAGCTGAACGGCTGGCCCGACCGGGTAAAGCAGATGCAAGCCAACTGGATTGGTCGCTCTGAGGGGGCTGAAGTAGATTTCTTGTTATGTGATCGTGACGGCAATGCTCCGACCGATCCGACCGAAGCTGATACTATCACCGTTTTTACCACGCGTCCTGATACCTTGTTTGGATGTTCATTCTTTTTGTTGGCACCTGAGTACCAAGGTCTTATGGATCTGGTCGAAGGTACCGAATATGAAGCGTCGGTGCGCGAGGTGGTGGAGCAGGCTTCCAAGGTGAGTGCTGTCGAGCGAGCACAGGGAGACCGCGAGAAGCACGGCGCCTTCACCGGTCGCTATATGGTTAATCCAGTGAACGGCGAAAAGGTGCCAGTGTGGGTAGCCGACTATATCGTGAGCGATTACGGAACTGGTGCCGTCATGGCTGTGCCGTGCGGTGATCAGCGCGATTTTGAGTTTGCGCGTAAATATGACCTGCCTATCATTCCCATCATCTTGGGTGAGGACGATTCGCTGTTTCCGCAATTGGATGGTGTGCAGGATCGTCGCATCACATCAGTGGACTGGGAAAAGGCATATGATGCCGAGGGTGTGCTCGTGCAGTCTGGCGCCTATACTGGTATGGTGGGCGGTAAGCACAGCCCGGCCGTGGATGCCATCATGAGCGATCTTGAGGCCCAGGGTAAGGGAAAGAAAACGGTGCAGTTCCGCCTGCGCGATTGGCTTATCAGCCGTCAGCGCTACTGGGGCAACCCCATTCCGGCTATTCACTGTGAGAAGTGTGGCCTGGTGCCGGTGCCCGAAGCCGACTTGCCGGTGCGCTTGCCTGAGGATATCGATTTGGCTGCGGGAGAGACGCTGGCAACGCATGAGGCTTTTGTGAATACAACATGCCCTGTGTGCGGCGCTCCGGCGAAACGTGAAACGGACACCATGGACACGTTTACGTGTTCAAGCTGGTATTACTTACGTTACACCGATCCGCACAATGAAGAGCTGCCATTCGCGCCCGAGAAAGCCAATCGCTGGATGCCCGTCGACCAGTATATCGGCGGCATTGAGCACGCCATCCTGCACTTACTCTACAGCCGCTTCTATACCAAGGCGCTGCGCGATATGGGTATGCTCGACTTCGATGAGCCGTTCATGAACCTGCTTACGCAGGGTATGGTGCTCGATGAGCACGGTGACGTAATGAGTAAGTCGAAGGGTAACGTTATTTCGCCCGAAGAAATGATTGCTGGCTACGGAGCAGATGCCGTACGTGCTTATATCCTGTTCATGGCTCCGCCCGACAAGGAATTGCAGTGGAATGAGGACGGGCTGGCCGGTATTTACAAGTTCATGAACCGCGCATGGCGTATTGTGAGTGACTTGGCAGGTGTGGCCGACGAAGAGACGCTTTTTCAGGCGGGTGCTTCTGAGGATGAGGGGAAGCAGGCACTTGAGCAACTCGTTCGCGAGCGGCACCGCGTAGTGGGCAAGGTTGTGGATGATTTTGACCGTAATAACTTCAATACTGCTATTGCAGCCATCATGGAGTTAACAAACGCGGCAAGTGACTATTTGCGTAGATGCTCGGCTCAAGAGCGTGCGGTCTGCTCATTCTCGCACGACTTCGACCGAGAGGTTGCCGAAGTGGTGGTTAAGTTGATGGCCCCTATTGCCCCGCATTGGGCCGAGGAGTTGTGGCAGGGCGTGTTAGGTAATGAGGGTTCGGTGCATGTGCAGCCTTGGCCCGAGTTTGACCCCAAGCAGGCGAAAGCAGACGAGGTTGAGCTTGCTGTGCAGGTGAACGGTAAGGTTAAAGCTAAAATTGTGATGGCTGCTGATGCTGCTGAAAGTGACGTGAGAGCTGCTGGTTTAGCTTCTGTCGAGGCTGAACTTGCGGGTAAAGATGTGAAGAAGGTTGTCGTAGTGCCCGGCCGCCTGGTAAACATTGTGGCGAAGTAGCTGTCGACAAAGCCTAAAACG
>JAEWYG010000165.1 GCA_023395755.1 Actinomycetes bacterium
GTGTTATACTGACTCCTGACTTATAAACAGCAAGAGATAAGGTTCGGTTACGGCATGATCATCAGGAAGTCACCAGCTGAGATTGAGGCGATGAAGGAAGCGGGTCGTGTTTCGGCTAAGGTATTGCGTGAGGTGGGCAAGCGTATTCGCCCCGGAGTATCCACGCTTGAATTGGACGAGTTTGCAGAGCGGCTTATTCGACTTGAGGGCGGCATTCCTGCATTCAAGGGCTACGGTGGATTTCCTGGGTCTATCTGCGCTTCGGTAAACGAACAAATTGTGCATGGCATTCCGTCTGCGGGTGTTATTCTGCAAGAGGGTGATGTCGTCTCCATCGATACGGGTGCTATCGTGGACGGTTGGGTGGGCGACAATGCTTGGACATATGCGGTGGGCAAGATATCGCCTGAAATGCAGCATCTACTTACTACGACAGAGAAGTGCATGTGGGCTGGCCTTGATGCGGCGCGGCCGGGTAACCATCTAGGCGATATCGGGCACGCCGTGCAGTCGATCGCCGAGGCTGAGGGCTTTGGTGTGGTGCGCGAGTATGTAGGCCATGGCATCGGTCGGGATATGCACGAAGATCCTAATGTGCCAAATTTTGGGCATCGGCATGCTGGCGTTAAGCTGGAATCCGGCATGGTGCTGGCTATCGAACCCATGATCAATCTGGGCACTTACAAGACGCGCCAGATGTCTGACGGCTGGTTGGTGTGTACCCGCGACGGTCGACCCTCGGCCCATTTTGAGAAGACGGTGGCCATTACAGAGGATGGCCCGCTTATCCTTACAACCGAAGAGGGACACCGTCGGCCAGTGTAGCGTGTTGGCCGGTTGAGGAGGATCTCAATGAAGAGGCAGGACTAAATGTTTCCTGCCTTTACTTCAGCTGTTTGCCGCCAGTGTCCCAGTGAAAGCGCTTGAACTTGGGAATCTGGTTGATAAACATAATGCGTGCCCAGAGGTTATGCATGAATGAATCGGGATGGTAATGTAGGGGGTAGGGTTCGGCGGTAGCAGCTAACGCGCTATGCGCCTCGGCCAGACGCGTTGCGTTCTCCATACTGCGCTTTAACACATAGCGCGGTACGCAGCTATAGGCGAAGTGGTTGTAAGCCTCGCAACGGGGAATTTCCCGACCCAGAACAAATTCGTCGACAATGAGTGTAGCGAAGTTCACGCCTCCCAAGCTCATATAGTAGGTGTTGCGTCCGGCACGGGTATTTACCTCAAAGAAGCGGAAAGACCCATCACGCTCGTCGACTTTTATGTCGAAATTGGCAAACCCGCGGTAGCCTATGTGTGCAAGAAAACGTCGGGCATGTTCGATTATCTGCTCCTCACGTTCTCCCATGATGCACACGGGGTTGCCGAGTGCGGTGGGGTCGTGATCTTGTAGGCATACTACGCCGCCCGAAACTACGCGCATATCGCCATTCGCGTCGGAAAACGTGGTAAGCGTGCGGATAGCGTCGTCGCCGCCGGGGATGAAATCCTGCACTACGAGTTCGTTATTGTAATCTGACGCGCGGATATTCTGCCAGACTTGGGCTAACTCTTCGGGTGATTCAATCTCGTAGATCTTGCGCCAGCCTTTGATTGTGGCATCTTGGAACTGCGCTGAATTAGACGGCTTTGCGATGAGCGGAAAAGGGAGTTCAGTAAGGGGCAGCTCGACAGGACCATCGGGTCCACAGTCGAAGTACCAGGTATGGGGATAGGGCATATCCAGTTCGTCGCACAACTCGTAGAAGCGTCGCTTTTGCGTGATATCGTCAAGCAGGGGGAAGTCGATGTAGGGTACCGTAAAACCAGCGGCTTCGAGGCGCTCTTTTCCGCCCGACAACATGCGGGCATGACAGTCGTCGCAACCAAGCACGAGCAGCACGCGATCGGGGTCTGACTCCTTCACTTCCACAGCCACTGCTTCCAGTGCAACGTAGAGATTATCGGCTTCGTGGATGCCATCAATGAGGCGATAGTCGGTGAACCGACTACTGGAAAGCATCTTGATGTCCTGTGTGGCCAGCACAATGGTGCGTTCTATTCCGTAGGCACGGTGTAGTTCGCGCACGTAGCTGTACGCCAGGATATCCCCGCCGATGATGACGGGCTGTAAGCGGCGCCCGATTTCGGCGTTGCTGGTATCGGGAGAGAGATGAGGTGCGGCGGCGGGCGCTGCGGTCATGGTCGTGCTCCTTTGAAGTTGGTGCAGAATGCCAAGTTTAAGAAATTCCTATTATCCCATATCGCAGATAGTCGGCAACGGTAAAGACCTCACGCCTGTACAAAAAACGAAATACGCGTCGGTGTTTGTTTGGGAGTTGCTTAGGGATTGCTTGCGATATTCTGTTTCAGGAAGGCAATGTTCGATATGCCAAGATTGCTCAAACGGATGTGGGGTTTCCATTGCCTGACTTGGGAGATGCGGTCTCGTGTCGTATCATGCAGAGAGTATTTTTAGAGTGCCGCGCGTGCGGCATGTGGGATGGGAGCATACGGTATGTGCGGATTCGTGGGATTCACCGCGGTCGACTACGACAAGAATATCAACGAGGCAGTGGTCAAGGATATGGCCGATCGCATTGCGCATCGTGGGCCCGACGATGAGGGCTTTTTTGTTGATGACAACATTGCCATGGGGTTCCGCCGCTTGTCCATCATCGATTTGGAGGGTTCGCGCCAACCGATGCAAAATGCTGACGGTTCCGTAACCGTCACGTTCAATGGTGAAATATACAATTTTCAGGAGTTACGTGCCGAGCTTGAAGATCTTGGCTATCAGTTTGTAACGAATGGCGATACCGAAACGGTTGTTCACGGCTACGAGGCATGGGGTACTAAGGTTTTTGAGCGTCTGCGCGGCATGTTTGCTATTGCTATTTGGGATGCGCCGAAAAAGCGTCTCGTGTGCGCGCGTGACCTTTTTGGTATAAAGCCGTTTTACTATCAACATGATGGTAACCGCCTCATGTATGGTAGTGAGATCAAAGCGTTTTTAGCTCATCCGGCATTCAAGAAGGAGCTTAATCGCGAGCAGCTTCCGCAG
>JAEWYG010000218.1 GCA_023395755.1 Actinomycetes bacterium
TGTTAGAAAAAGCACGATGAGGGTCTGTTTGGTTACGATGCTTGCAGCAAATTGGCAATTACTTGCCAGTCCTTGCACTTTTCTCTGTCAAATCAGCGATTACCATGCTCGGCAGCGCACTTCTGTAGGGCCTCGTAAGACAGGAAAAGAGAATGCCGACGATCGTGGCGATCGTCGGCATTCGATGAGTTGAACTCAGGTGTTTTGCCGGGTATTTCCCCGACTTTTCTTGTAGTTAGACCACCGCGGTTCCGGGGCCGCCCTCGTCATAGCGATGGCAGGCGCACCAGTGGTTTGGCTTTACCTCCACCAAGGGGGGCATGGTTTCGTCGCAGCCAGCAACTTTAGCAAAGCAGCGGCTGGCAAAGCGGCAGCCAGGAGGCGGGTCGATGGGTGAGGGTACATCGCCCTCTAAGATGATGCGATCGCGCTTAGCGGCTGGGTCTACGGCTGGAATGGCTGAAAGCAAAGCCTGCGTGTAGGGGCACAGTGGATCGGCATACAGCGACTTCTTTGGTGCAATTTCCATAAGCTTGCCCAGATACATAACGCCCACTCGGTCGGACACGTGCTTTACCACGTTCAAACCATGAGCGATGAATAGGTAAGTAAGGCCAAACTGTTCCTTCAGCTCGTCCAGTAGGTTGAGCACTTGTGCTTGAATGGACACATCGAGCGCCGATACGGGTTCGTCGCATACGATAAGCTTGGGGTTCACGGCAAGTGCGCGGGCAATGCCGACGCGCTGACGCTGTCCACCCGAGAATTCGTGCGGATAACGGTTGCGCATGTAGTTTGCTAGACCTACGCGTTCGAGCAGTTCATTTACGCGATCTTCTACCTGATCCTTAGGAAGGATATTGTTCGTAATAATAGGTTCGGCGATGATATCGCCAATGCGCATGCGAGGATTCAGTGATGCGTAAGGATCCTGAAAGATCAGCTGGATGTCCTTGCAGTAAGTCTTGCGTTCTGCCTGCTTCATGGCAGTAAGGTCTTTGCCATCAAAGATAATCTTGCCCGATGTAGGACGCAGCAGATTCACTAGCATCTTGCCGACGGTTGTTTTGCCGCAGCCCGATTCACCCACGAGGCCAAACGCTTCACCCTTGCGAATATGAAAGCTCACATCGTCGACAGCCTGTACATGAGAGGTGGCGTGTCCGAAGAAATTTGTCTCGGCGGCGAAGCGCTTTGTCAAGTGCTGTACATCAAGCAATATATCTTGCTCGGGCACAGAAGCGCTAGCGGTGTCCGTTGGGGCTTGAACATTGTCGCTCATCGGTTCGCCTCCTCGATCTTATCAATCTCGGCTTCGCGGACGTTTTCGGCCGCGAGCAGGGCCTCGGAAGCATCTACGTCGAGCGAAGCTTCGGCATCGGCTCGCGCTTCGGCTTCTGCCTCTGCAATGGCATTGCCGCTAACAGCTTTGCCCTCTTCGTTCTCATACAGGAAGCAACGCACCTTATGATCGCCCACCTGAATCAGATCGGGCACTTTTGTGCGGCAGATGTCCATGCAAGAATCACAGCGGTCGGAGAAATGACAGCCTGGGGGCATCTCCAGCGGATTCGGCACGGCGCCTTTAATCATGTATAGTCGTTTGGAATCGTCGTCTTCCAGACGGGGGATAGACCTTAGAAGGCCGAGAGTATAGGGGTGCATGGGGTGGTCGAACAACGAGCGCACCTCCGCCTCTTCCACTACCTGGCCACAGTACATAACCACAACGCGGTCGGCTGTTTCGGATACCACGCCTAGATCATGCGTAATCAGCAGTACGGCCATGCCCGTTTCCTGACGTAAGCGACGTAGGAGGTCGAGGATTTGGGCCTGAATAGTAACATCGAGAGCAGTGGTAGGCTCGTCGGCGATAAGTAGCTTAGGGTTGCACGCTAGCGCCATAGCAATCATAACGCGCTGACGCATGCCGCCCGACATCTGGTGTGGATAGTCGCGAACACGCTTCTCGGGACTAGGAATACCTACTTTACGCAGCATGTCCACCGCGCGTTCCAAAGCATCTTTCTTGGAAATTTTCTCGTGTGTGCGAATGGCCTCAGTAATTTGTTTACCCACACGATACACCGGATTCAGTGACGTCATAGGCTCCTGGAATATCATGGCCATGTCGTTGCCACGCAATGCTCGGTAGTCTTTTTCGGGTAGGGTTACTAGATCCTTACCCTCAAACATCATTTCACCGCCCGACACATGGCCAGGCTCTGCGAGAAGGCCCATAACGGAGAGGCTGGTCACCGATTTACCTGAACCCGATTCGCCTACGATGGCCAGAATCTCGCCCTCGTCCACCTCAAAGCTTACGTCCTCAACGGCATGGACAACGCCCTTTTTTACGGGGAAGTCTGTAGAGAGGTTTTTCACCGACAGTAACATGGGATCACCTCTTCCTTGCTTTGGGGTCGAGACCGTCGCGTACGCCGTCACCCAAAAGATTGAAGGCAAGCACGGTCAGCGTAATGGCGAGGCCGGGGAAAATCATCAGCCAAGGCGCGCGGAATAGCTCGTTGCGACCGCGGCCCAACATGTCGCCCCATTCGGCAGCAGGCGGCTGCACACCGAGCCCGAGAAAGCCCAATGCTGCGGCATCTAAGATGGCGGTGGAGATGCCCAGCGTTGCGCGCACGATGATGGATGGCAGGACGTTCGGTAACACGTGTCGGAAGATAATCTTGAAGTTCGAATCGCCCACCACACGTGCGGCGGCTACATAATCGTTCTCCTTGATGGCCAGGATTTCCGAGCGAACAATACGTGCGTACTCGGGAATAGCCACGAGGCCGATGGCCACGATAGCTTTCTCGATGCCAGGCCCAAGTGCCGCCATGATGGCAATAGCCAATAGAATGGAGGGAATAGCCAACATCATGTCCATGATGCGCATGATAATGGTGTCAAGCTTGCCACCCTTGTATCCTGCGATAGAGCCGAGGATAACGCCAGCAGAGAGTGAGATAGCAACGGCAAGTAATCCGACGGTTAGCGTGATTTGCGTACCCACGAGCACGCGACAAAAGATATCGCGTCCTTGGATGTCGGTGCCGAACCAGTGTTGCGCTGAGGGCCCCAGTAGCGACTCGCCGAGGTTCTGTGCATAAGGATCGTAAGGCAGAACGCTCGGAGCAACCTTGGTTACCACGGCGATAACAACCAGTACTAGAATGAAGATACCGCTAACAAGTGAAGCCTTATTTGACACAATGCCAGCGAATACGTCTTTCCAGATACTTTCGCGCTTTTCCTTGACTGGCTGTTGCGCCAGCGTGCCGCCCGTAACGGGCTGAGCGGTAAGTTGTTCATTTTCATTCATCGGTATCACCCCTCTTCCTTAGCACCATACTTGATGCGTGGATCAAGGTAGGCGTACACGATGTCGACGATAAGGTTCATAACGACAAAGATAACTGCCACTAAAAGAACGATGCCCTGCACGCAGGGGAAGTCGCTTTTTAGCACGCAGTCGACGGCAAACTTGCCGATGCCCGGCCACGCGAACACCGTCTCAGTCAGAAGTGCGCCGCCTAAAAGGCTGCCGAACTGTAGGCCGATGACAGTAGATACCGGCAGCATGGCGTTGCGTAGCGCATGTTTAATGTTCACGGCGCCATTCTTTAACCCCTTCGCACGCGCCGTACGCACGTAATCCTCGCTGAGTGTTTCGAGCATACTGGAGCGTGTCATGCGCGTAATAATGGCCATGGAGTAAAGCGATAGCGCCAGCGTGGGCAGTATGAGGTGAATGAGCACGTCTCCGAGTGCGGTCCAGTCTCCTCGGGCGATGGTGTCGATGATGAAGAATCCGGTTCCTCCGTTTGGTTGGAGAAGAGGTGATACGCGGCCGCTTGAGGGTAGCCAATGCAAGATACCCGAGAATAGCAGAATCAACAAGATGCCCGACCAAAAGATAGGCATGGACACCCCTATTAAGGCGATGACCATACTTACATTGTCGGCGATTTTATTCTTCTTCACCGCCGCTAGCACGCCAAGCGACACGCCTACAAGCGTTGCCACGATGATGGCGCAGATAGCCAACTCAGCTGTTGCGGGGAATCGTGAAGCGATCTCAACAGTTACTGGTTGATGGGTGTAGTATGAGGTGCCAAGGTTGCCTTGCACCGCGCCTACGATGAAGTTGATGTACTGAAGCCAAATGGGATCGTTTAACCCGTTATCGGCGCGCCAAGCCGCCATCGCCTCGGTAGTTGCGTGCTCGCCCAGAACCACCGGAGCAGGGTCCGGGGCCAACACGCGGGTAATGAGGAAGATGATGACTGTCACACCCAGCAAAACAGGAATCACCATAAGGATTCGTTTGAGGATGTATTTGAGCACAAAAGCTCCTTTCTTGCCATCCTGTGCGAACAGGAACGAAGCCGGAGACCCGTGGTCCCCGGCTTCAAGTATGCTAATTCTTCATAACATACATATCATCAGATCATTTATGACCGGCTGACAGTGTAGCGCAAGTATGACCACTCGACGACGAGAAAACGACGTAGGGGTCTCCTTGTAAAAAAGCCTGGCGCTCCGAAGGGAGGGCCAGGCTGGTTACCTATGCTTGCTTCGAAACGCCCTTGAAGAAGGCAACACCCGTTGGATGATAGTAGAAATCCTTTACCTTCGGGTTGATACCCAGTAGGTTCTTGGAATGAGAGATTAACAGCCAGGGCTGCTTCTCAGCTACCATTTCCTCACACTTCTTGTAGATGGCATCACGCTCGGTGCCATCCGGGGTAGCCAATCCTTCGGCGATGAGCTTCTTGTACTCATCATCTTGGAAATGGGCTACATTCATGGACCAGTTGGTGTCAGCCAGTAGGTTCATGAAGTTATCCGGATCGCCATTGTCGCCCGTCCACCCATAGAAGCAGATGTCGTACGGATCGGTTTGCACCTTAGTCTTGTAGGTGGTCCAATCGTATTCGGTGATGCTTACGTCAACACCGACCTGCGCCAAGTAACCCTGAATAAGGTTGGCAAGCTGGCTGCCACCCTTTTGGTTATAGGGGCGAGCAGTGGTGTAAGTGATGCACTTGAGTGATGTAATGCCCTTGTCGGCCAGCGTTTTCTTGGCGGCATCGGGGTCGTAAGCCGTCTGTTTGATGTCCTTGTCGTAAGGTGCCATCCAAATAGGCATGACGGAGTTTGCCACGGTGGCGTACTCGCCGTAGACGGTCTTGACCAGTTCCTCGACGTTGATCGCCTGAGCGATAGCCTTGCGAACCTGCTGATCGGTGCAGGTGCCTACTTCGGTGTTGAACGCCATGTAGTTGATGGTCATACCATCTTCGGAGAACAGTTCGAAGCCGCCATCCGTAATTTGGGTGGCGGAAGAGGGGTCGACACTCGAGATGATGTCGCACTCGCCATTCATAAGCGATGTAATGCGCGTATTGCCTTCGGTGATAACCTTGAACACGAGGTTCTTGGTTTTGGGGGCTTCGCCCCAATAGTCCGGATTGGCTTCCAGGGTAACGGAAGCAGCCTTCGTCCAGTTGACGAACTTGTAGGGACCCGTGCCGACCGGCGGATCGATGGGCTGGCCGGCCGGAGCTGCAGCAGCAGCCGTAGGCGAAACGATGGGGGAGGCAAGTGCCATCGCCAAGTTTTTCACGAATGCGGCATTTGCAGCACGCATAGTAATCTGTACGGTGGTGGGGTCGATGGCCTTGATGCTCTCCACGCCGCTGCCAGCTTCCTTCTCGCCGAACACGAACGACGCGTAAGGCATGTCGGAGTTGCGGTTGGGCTCAAGCTGACGCTCAATGGAGGCTACTACCGCGTCGGCGTTGAAGTCGGTGCCGTCGTGGAACTTGACACCCTTGTTCAGCTTGATAGTGTACACCAAGCCGTCGGCCGAGATCTCAGGGAGATCGACAGCCAGGCTGGGAGCAACCTTCGCGTCTTTGGCGCCGTATTGGTACAGGCCTTCGTAGATGTTGCAGCATACCACCGCAGACTCGCCGTCGTCGAAGTACGCTGGGTCAAGCGCGCGCGGATCGGCTGTTAGGCTGTACGTGATGGTGTCGGCCGCGCCGCCTGCAGCGGAGCTGCCGGACTTGGCTGGTTCGTTGGCGCTCTCGTTGTTGCCACAGCCCGCCAAGCTAACCAAGCCGAAACCTGCTGCCGACACACCGAGCAATTCAACGAACTTACGCCTGCTAAAGGTGAACTTCTCTTCCATAAACAGGATCTCCTTCCCTCAACCCCGCGTCGGCGGGGCCCTCCTACGAGCTAAATGGCTCGTGCGCGACCTATCCTGATGGACAGACTCACGCATTTTGTATACTTTAGTGCAATAGAGCATCGTGATGCAGGAGAAAAGCGGACGAAACGTACTTTTAATCTGCCGAATGCACCAAATCGTCCCTCAAAGGCATCATATTCTCTTAATACCATAGCGTTACTTTGCTGTGGCTGCCCTGAGTTTAGCTTGCTGCGAGTGGTGTGTTTTTATCGGCGCGTCGGCGATTGCGCTCCATGAAGGGGTATCTGTAATGATGCGGGTAAAGCAGAATGAGTCTTTAATCTTAATGCGAAAACCCAGCCAAGAAGAAGCTACTTTCCCCGCGTGGGCATCAACATGCTACTATGACACCATGGCATTATTTCGGGCCGAACATATTACGGTTTCTTACTTGCGTGATGACGTGCAGGTTTCGGTGTTGGTTGATCAAAGCTTTTCGCTTGAGGCGGGCTGTATCTACGATTTGACGGGGCCGTCTGGTGCGGGTAAGTCCACTATGCTGCGAGTATGTGCCCTTATGCTTGCGCGGCAAGGGGGCGAGCTCTATCTAGACGGTGAGCCTAGCTCGTCGTTCAGGCCCGTCGACTGGCGTCGTCGGGTGTGTTTGGTGCCACAAGAGCCTTCTCTGATTCCTGGCAGTGTTCGCGTTAACCTTGTTCTTCCTTGGACGCTGAAAGTGAACGCAGGTAAAAAACCACCCGCAGATGAAATATTGTCTCGCTTGTTGGAGTTAGCGCAACTTTCCGATGTTGGGTTGGATCGTGATGTGTCTCAGCTTTCGGGCGGGCAGGCTGCTCGGGTAGCTTTGCTGCGTGCGTTTGTAACGACACCAGAGGTATTGCTGCTGGATGAGGTGGATTCGGCGCTGGATACTGAGTCTGCTTGCGCCGTGGGGCAGATGACGAGGGCTTTGGTAGGGCCTCGTATGACATGCCTGCGTATTCGTCACCGTGCACCGGACGGGTTCGCCGATGGCGCCTATACGCTGCGTGCTGGAAATTTGTCGTATGCTGAAGCGTTGGTGCCACCCGACATCTCCGCTTGCGCGCGGAATTTTAGCTCCTCGGCCTACTCGGTGCTTGGTGCCCTCGGTGGGTATAGTGGTAGAAGTGACGCAGTGGAAAAGGTGCGCAGGTGAGCGGTGGGGTTGTAGACATCGGTTATGTTGAGTTGTTTGCAGCTAGTGCACTTATGCTGGTTGCCGGCTTGGTGTCATGGAAACTTGAGTTAGGACAGACTCGGCGTATAGTGGTATCTGCGGTGCGCGCATTTGTGCAGCTGCTGGCAGCTGGTGTTGTGCTTGTGTTTTTGTTTAGGTATCAGACGTGGTGGTTGGTGTTGTTGATGCTGGGAGTTATGGTTTTGGCGGCAACGCAAATTGCAACCGCACGAGTTAAAAGTTCTATTAAGGGACTATGGCCAGCTGTTTTCGTGTCACTGTTTGCTTCGTCGATGGCGGTAGCGTTCGTGGTGGTGGAAGGTGTTATACATGCCGACCCCTGGTTCAGTGCGCGTGAACTTATACCCATTGCGGGTATGATTATCGGCAATGCGATGTCGGCTACGGCGGTGGCGGTAGATCGCCTTTTCTCTGATATGGATAGCCGTGCAGGAGAGATGTTTACGTTGGTGGCTTTGGGTGCGACGGCCAAAGAGGCAGCTTTCCCTTCTCTGAAGGCCGCTATTGGTGCAGGTATGACTCCTATTCTTGCCTCCATGTCGGCAGCGGGTATTGTTACTATTCCTGGCATGATGTCGGGTCAACTGTTGGCAGGTGCAGATCCGCTCTCGGCTGCAAAGTATCAGATCGTCGTAATGCTTATGCTGTCGGCCGCTAACACCGTAGCTATCGTGTTGGCATGTTATCTTACCTACCGTAAGCGCTTTTCGTCGGATGGATATTATCTGGACAAGGGCATTAGGGGCTAGGCCGTCCTCTATAATCGTGTGCGACGTGAAAGGATGTATCGTGGCAGACGAAAAGACGTTTTCCCACATAACGGTCTCGGCCGACGACGAAGACGATTTCGTCATTCAGGCAGGTGCCCGCCCCACACAACCTCAGCATAGTTCTCATCTGGTGGCGGATGAGGCAGGCTGTGAGCCGACACCTGTGCACGAAGCTCCGGTGTTGGATGCTGCGACCGATGACTTTTCGGCAATAGAGGCAGGGAAGCCATCGCCTGTGGATAAGAATGCCTACGAAGAAACCACGCTAGAGGATTTAAAAGGTTCATCGATGCCGGCTGCACAGAAAGCGGTTTTAGCAGCGGCTCTCTTGTTGGTGGTGGCGTTTATTGTCTATTACCTGTTTTTGCGCTAGATGTGCTTTCTCTATTTTTGATCAGGAAGGTTAAACGATGCCTAAACATGCTGCAAACACACCCTCCGGCATTTCTTCTGATTCCGATCAGCATGCCGATAATGCTCGCTCTCGGATAAGTGAGGACGATGGACGTATTGGTCTTACCGAAGCTTTTGCTCCTGTACGCGACGACGGTTTTGGCAACGACTCAGAAAACGTGCGTGATAACGCTATCGGTTTGACTGAGGCGTTTTCGCCGGTAGATTCGCGTGGTCCCGCACGCGTTGCTGGTGCTGCACATGCCCCAGCACATGCGGGAGGGCTTAGTTACGAAGGGGATACCCAGGAGGAGTATCCGGATGCGGTAGAAAGTCTGGAGCCGGTGGATGCGCCGCCGTTGCTGTTTGGCGACGATGACGTGCCTCAGGAGCCTGAACAACCCGTGGGACGTCATGGCAAGAAAAGCAAGCCGCCCCTTCCACCTCATCAGCGTAAGTCGCAT
>JAEWYG010000219.1 GCA_023395755.1 Actinomycetes bacterium
ACCTCGAGAACATGTGTCTGCGCTTCGAGAAGAAGATTTCCGATCTTGAATTGACGCGCACCATCGCTCTGCAAACCGCGCCACAAATTCGCCTTGTTCAGGCTGGCGAGGTGACTATGATCGAAAAGATTCAGACCACCTTAGTTAATACCATCCCCCTTTGGAAGAGTCAGATGGTTTTGGCTTTGGGCATTGCTAATTCCGAAGCAGCAGTGAAGGCTCAGACCGCGGTTACCGACATGACCAATGAACTGCTGCGCAAAAACGCCGATATGCTGCAGCAATCAACGGTGCAGATTGCTCGCGAATCTGAGCGCGGCATCGTGGATATCGAGACTCTGCAACATACCAATGAGTCGCTTATTAAAACGTTCGATGAAGTGATGCAGATTCAACAAGAGGGTCGCCAAAAGAGGCAGGAAGCTGAAGTTGAGATTCGTCGTTTGGAAGGCGAGCTCAAGCAGAAACTCTTGGAAGTTTCCCAGCAGGGCGTGAAATAGGTTTTCGAAACCTCATTCTTTTACGCGAATAATTGAATACCAAAAGATAATCGTAAGGATAGTTGCTGATTGACTATCCTTACGGTGTAATTGAGCCTCTCGCGAGCTTCCTCTCGTTCAAAAGAAACGACGTTGCGTGGAAATGGTAACACGAATTTAAAAAACGTAACACTGTTGATTGGGTAGACGGTTGATTGGTGTTTGGGATGGTAGACGCCGTGCTACAATGCTAACCCTCCCTTGAAGAGGGAAGTCTGTTGGCGACAGATAAGAAGAGCGCGACAGAATGGGTTTGTGCGTGCAATAATTAGGTTCTACAAGTAGCGAGGTTGGTTTATGGTAGTGCGGTCAAGCACGATAGAGCAGGCTGCCTCAGCGCTTCTACGCGGCGATGCTGCCATTTTCCCTACCGATACTGTGTATGGCGTAGGTGTGGCGGTGGGTGCAGCCGAGGGACCTCAGTTGCTCTATGACCTAAAGGAGCGGGAGAGCGGTAAGCCTATTGCTTGGTTGGTGGGCGGCGTGGAAGATATCGATCGTTACGGTTGCGAAATTCCTGAACTGGCTTATCGTTTAGCTCGGGCGTTTTGGCCTGGCCCTCTGACGCTCGTGGTGAAAGCGAGCAACGAGGTACCCCCGGCATTTTGTTCAGAAGCGGGAACCATTGGTTTGCGTATGCCCGACAGTAAAACGGCGTGTGCGCTCATCGATGCTGTTGGCATGCCGCTTGCAACCACGTCGGCAAATTTTTCCGGGCAGGCAGCATCCTGCAAGTCTGTCGAGTTAGATCCTGCTTTTGTTGAGCGTGTCGGCCTAATGGTGGCCGACGCTGACGACGCGGGTAAAAGTGGTGTTGCGTCTACCGTTATTGACTGCACGCAGGCTCAGCCTATTATCGTTCGCGAGGGGGCCGTTACTCTCGCCGATATCCGCCTGCTCGCTTAGCGCCTCTTTGCGTTTTGCTCCGCACAGGCAACTCGCATTGAGGGGGAGTCGTTTACGCGTAAACCTTACTGCTCGGGTATACTGAAAACAACCAACAAACTCTGGGGAGGGTGTGTATGGCTTTCACGGTATCGAGAACAACAATTGGTTTTCTCTCGCATGATAAGACAACGCAAATCAAGGGGCTCATTTGGACGCCTGAAGGGATGGGAAGTTCCGCACCGCGTGGTATCGTGCAAATCGTTCATGGAATGGCCGAACATATCGGTCGCTACGACGACTTTGCCCGTTTTCTTTCGGGGCAGGGTTATGTGGTGTGCGCGCATGACCATATAGGTCACGGTAAAAGTGTATCCTCGCCCGATAGGTACGGTTGTTTACCTATTCAGGGTGGTAAAGATGTGCTTATTGAAGACGTGCACGAATTGCGCAAGACCGTGGCGGCCCGCTATGCGCGGCAGATTCCCTATATCTTGTTTGGGCATTCCATGGGAAGTTTTATTGTGCGCGCCTATCTTGCGCGCTATGCCGAAGGTTTAGCTGCGGCGGTTATTTGTGGCACAGGTCAGCAACCACTTATATTGTCGAAAGGCGGTAATTTTCTTGCGCGCCGTATTGCGGCATCACGAGGAGAAGATTTCAAAAGTTCCCTGTTGCATAACAGGGGGGCTGGCGCCTATTCTCGGCAGGTTGCAAATGCACGTACGGAGTTCGACTGGCTATCTACCGATCCGGCGGTAGTAGACGCGTATGCTGCCGACGAGCAGTGTGGGTTTGTATTTTCAGCGGGCGGATATGCAACCTTAACCGACCTGACCGGCGAGATCGCTACGCACGCTCACGTTGCAAAGATTCCGCACGATTTGCCTGTGCTGTTTGTGTCGGGGGCTAACGATCCGGTGGGTGGGTGCGGTAAAGGCGTGCGCGCTGCCGCTGAACAGCTACGCCGAGCCGGTGTGAAAAAGGTGGATGTTGTGCTGTATGAAGGTATGCGCCACGAGATACTCAACGAACCGGGACATGAGCAGGTTTACGCTGAAATAGCTCAATGGATAGGGGAGTACGCATGCGTGCGTCCTATATCATAGCCCTTGATCAGGGCACCACCTCATCGCGTGCGATGCTTGTGGATGCTGAGGGGCGTGCTGTTGCTGCGGTGCAGAATATCTTCCCGCAGATTTACCCCCAGCCCGGTTGGGTAGAACACGACCCGCGCGATATATTGTCTTCGCAGCTTTCTGCATTAACTGAACTTATGGTGTCTCATGGTTTGGAGCCCTCCGATATTGATAGCATTGGTATTACGAATCAGCGTGAAACCACGGTACTCTGGAACCGCGAGACCGGTCAGCCGGTAGCTAACGCCATTGTGTGGCAATGTCGTCGTACGGCCCCTATTGTTGAGGAATTGTGTGGCGATGCAAACATTGCGCGCATGGTTACCGATAAAACAGGTCTGGTGCCCGATGCCTATTTCTCGGCCAGTAAGATTAAGTGGTTACTTGATCATGTGCCGGGTGCGCGTGAAGATGCAACGGCGGGAAAACTAGCCTTCGGTACCGTGGATAGCTGGTTGGTCTGGGTGCTTACGAATGGCCGGGTGCATGCTACCGATGTAACAAATGCCAGTCGTACCATGCTCTATAACATTCACGAGATGTGTTGGGACCCTTGGTTGCTTGATCTGTTTGGTGTTCCCTCTTCGCTTTTGCCCGAAGTACGTCCCTCGTCGGGAGATTTTGGGGTAACGGCAACCCCTGGTATCGTGCCGGGTATACCCATCCGTGGTGTGGCGGGCGACCAACAGGCAGCTCTATTCGGTCAGTGTTGTTTTGAGGCTGGTCAGGCGAAAAACACGTATGGAACCGGTTGCTTTTTGCTGATGCATACAGGTAGTGAGGCGTGTCAATCTACTCACAACCTCATAACCACTCTTGCCGCATCGGCGCCAGGCATCTCGCATTCCGAATATGCGCTCGAAGGAAGCGTGTTTGTAGCGGGAGCTCTTATGCAGTGGCTGCGCGACGAACTGGGTCTTATCGACAACGTGGCTGAAACGTCCGATTTGGCGCGTAGTGTGGAGAGTACAGGTGGTGTGTACGTGGTGCCGGCGTTTACCGGTTTGGGTGCACCGTACTGGGATGCCGACGCGCGTGGTGCTGTCTATGGGCTTACGCGTGGCACGAACCGTGCGCATATCGTGCGTGCTGCCGTTGAGTCGTTGGCTTATCAGGTGCACGATCTTGTAGTGGCTATGGAGGCAGATGCGGGTCGGGCCTTGAGTGTGTTGAAGGTGGATGGTGGCGCGTCTTCCAACGATTTTCTCATGCAGTTCCAAAGCGACCTCTTGCGCACCCCACTGCACCGTCCTCAAAATACGGAGACGACGGCGCTCGGCGCAGCATATTTAGCCGGATTGTCCACCGGTTTCTGGAAGAATGTCGATCGCCTCTGTGATTTGCGTTCTTCAGATACGGTGTATCAACCTGGCATGGAAGATGTGCGTCATGCTGAGCTGCTGGCGGGATGGGAACGTGCCGTGAGGCGTACGATGAGTTAAGGCGCACAGCGCACAGCTTCTCCTTGTCGAGAGCGCAATAGATCGCGGTACTGTCGGGTTAATGGGTAGGTAGTAGCAACAGGAAAGGTGTACTTGATGATAATCAGTATAGCCAGCGACCATGCGGGATTTTGTCAAAAGCAACCGCTTGCCGCTTATTTGCGCGAGCAAGGTTATGACGTGCTTGATCGCGGCCCCGAGTCTGAAGATCGGGTCGACTATCCAGACTATGCCGCGTTAGTCGCGTGCGATATTGCCAGCGGAGAGGCAGATCGCGGTGTGCTGGTATGTGGCACGGGCATTGGTATGGCGGTGGCGGCGAATAAGATGCGTGGCATCCGCGCTGCGAATGTGGTTACACCCGAGTTTGCTGCACTGGCACGTGAGCACAATGATGCCAATATTGTTACCGTGTCGGCTCGCTTTGTCGACGAAGCGGTGAACCGCGCCATTTTGGACGCGTTCCTATCCACCGACTTCGGGGGTGGGCGCCATGCAGATCGCGTGGCAAAGATTGCCGCTCTCGAAAGCAACTAGTCTGCAACCACCCGGTATCCGTATCGTTGTGCTAGCATAAGTGCACTATCGACGATCCTGTGAAAGGAAGCCCTCATGCCTCTGACCTACCTGTCCCAGGCCGATGCCGCCGTTGCCGACGTGCTGCGCCAGGAACTTGCCCGCGAGCGCGACTCTGTCGAACTTATCGCTTCAGAGAATTTTACGTCGCTTGCCGTTATGGAAGCAGTGGGCAGTGTGCTCACGAATAAGTACGCTGAGGGTTATCCTGGTAAGCGCTACTATGGCGGCTGTGAAAAGGTTGATATTGTTGAGGATTTAGCGCGCGATCGCGCTTGCGAGTTGTTTGGCTCCAACTTCGCGAATGTGCAGCCTCATTGCGGTGCCAATGCGAATCTGGGTGCGTACGAAGCGTTGATCGAGCTGGGCGATACGGTGTTAGGTATGAGCCTGGCTGAGGGTGGTCACCTCACCCATGGCTCACCGGTTAACTTCTCGGGTCGTCATTACAACTTTGCTAGCTATGGCGTGGATGCTGAGACTGAAACCATCAATTACGACGAGGTTGAACGCATTGCTAAGGAGGTGTGTCCTAAACTTATCGTAGGTGGAGCTAGTGCCTATCCGCGTGTTATCGACTTCGAGCGTATGGCTGCTATCGCACACGAGGTGGGCGCTTACTTTATGGTCGATATGGCACATATCGCTGGTCTTGTAGCCACGGGCGCACATCCCAGTCCTGTGCCGTACGCCGATGTGGTTACTTCCACTAGCCATAAGACTTTGCGTGGCCCGCGTGGTGGATTCATTCTCTCGAACAACGAAGAAATTGCCAAAAAGATTGACAAAGCAGTGTTCCCTGGTTCGCAAGGTGGCCCGCTCATGCATGTTATTGCGGGCAAAGCTGTAGCTTTTGGTGAGGCGCTGAAACCCTCCTATAAGGAGTACATCGATCACGTAGTGGAGAATGCGAATACGCTTGGTCAGGGCATGATGGATGGTGGTTTGCGCCTCGTATCAGGGGGTACCGATAACCACCTATGTCTGGTGGATCTGACTCCCGCCGATGTCACGGGCAAAGATGCCGAGAAGCTACTGGAGAGCGTTGGCCTTACGGTGAATAAGAACTCTATTCCCAATGAACCCCGTTCGCCGTTTGTTACGAGTGGTATTCGTGTCGGCTCGGCGGCGGCTACCACCCGCGGGTTTACCGCCCAAGATTTCTACGAAGTAGGACAGCTTATCGCCCGTACCGTCTTCCATGCCGAAGACGATGCTGCGCTTGCTGATATCCAAACTAAGGTGGCCGATCTGCTGGCTGCCCATCCGCTTTATCCCGAATTGAACTACTAAGAAAGAGGACGTCTTTATGCAGTACGATCGCGTTACCGTTGTCGATCATCCTATGGTGCAGCACAAGCTTTCTAAGCTGCGCAGCAAGGATACCTCCTCGAAAGATTTCCGCGAGCTTGTGCGTGAGCTTGCTTTGTTTGAGGGTTACGAAGCCACCCGTGATTTGGTGTTGGAAGATGTTGAGGTGGAAACGCCCATTTGCAAGACCGCCTGCAAGCAGGTCTCAGGCAAAAAGATGGTCATTGTTCCCATTCTGCGCGCTGGTCTCGGAATGGTAGAGGGATTGCAAGAGCTTATGCCCTCTACGTTTGTTGGTCATTTGGGCATGTATCGTGACCCTGAGACCCATGAGCCGCATGAGTATTATGCCAAGATGCCCGACAGCATAGCTCAGCGTGATGTGCTGGTGGTCGACCCCATGCTGGCTACGGGAGGTTCTGCTACCGCTGCTATTCATTACTTGCGTGAGCAGGGCGTGAAGAATATTAAGCTGGTGGTTTTGGTTGCCGCTCCCGTCGGTATTGAAACGGTTCTTGCGTCCGATCCAGATGTGCAAATATACACGTGTGCTATTGACGAGTGCCTTAACGAACACGCCTATATCGTTCCCGGTTTGGGCGATGCAGGCGATCGCATCTTCGGCACCAAATAAGGAGCCTCTATGGACCTGCAGGTACCGCAGCCAGACAACCGTCCTAGTTGGGATGAGTACTTTATGAAGCTGGCAAACGAAGTGGCCACACGCACGACGTGTCTTCGTCGTGGCGTGGGTGCCGTTATAGTGAAAGACCGCCGTATTTTGGCGACGGGGTATAACGGTGTACCTACGGGTC
>JAEWYG010000031.1 GCA_023395755.1 Actinomycetes bacterium
TAACCACATTAAGATCCAAGTTACTCAACGCTTCAGCGAGATACGCTGTATTAGAATAACCCGCAGCCATATTCGAATTGTAAAAGAACATAGCTTTAATCTTGCCTTCTTTGGCCTGCTGAGCTGCAAACAAATTTGAGCCCATGCCCGTCAAAGCTAGTGGATACTCATCAGATCCTGCGATTTTCGCTTCAGGCTTCGAAACAGAGGGGAACTTCTTTTTATCAAGCGCAGTCGGAGACACGCTTGAACCAAACAAAGCACCGCCCTTCTGATTCCAGCAGCCCAAAAGCGTGTTAAATAGACAAATCGCACGTCCCGTTTCACCCGAGTTTTGATACGAACAGCCAAACGCTCCGCGCCAACTCGGCTCGATGGACGCAGCGGGTGCAGCTTCAGCGAACTGAACAGCCAAACGCTCAATCGTCGTAGCGGGAATACCCGTAACTTCCTCTGCCCACTGAGGAGTATGGTCGGCAATAGAAGCAGCCCACTCTTCAAACCCAACCCCGTTGGCAGCAACATACTCTTTATCGTAAAGTCCTCGCGTAATAAGTACGTTGGACATAGCCAACACCAGCGCAAGATCGGTGCCAGGATTAATGGGCACCCACTCGCTGGCAAAAACTCGACTGTTGTTGCAGCGGGGGTCTACCAAGACGATGTTCGCACCATTTTCGTGAGCCTTTTGCAGCTCCATAACCGAACTAGGGCGAATAGCATCGGCATAACTGCGTCCAATGAACATTGTCATCTTGGAGTTTTCTACATCTGAAGCATAACTCCCCGCACCAATAGCCTGCGTCATACCCGATTCTTTAGACAGATTACAGGCTGCGCCATGAGTGTATACATTTGCTGATCCCAATGCGTTCATGAAACGTGATGCATAATATTTGCCCGAAGGACGTGGGTCGTGCACCAAGGCGATTGCTTGAGGTCCATCAGATCCAATAATGTCCTTCGTTTTCTCGGCAATTTCGCTGTAGGCTTGCTCCCACGAAATAGCTTCGAATTTCCCCTGATCATTTTTCTTCAAAGGATCAGTCAGACGATCTTTTGAATAAGCAATCTGCGAGTAGCCGTACCCGCGAGCGCACAATTTGCTTTTTGCGTAAGGATGGTCTGCATCGCCGATAAGCTTCGTCAAACGTCCGTCGACGATGTAAGCCGTGAATCCGCATTTAGTCGAGCAGGCGTTGCACAACGTATGGACGGTCTTTGTTTCACCGACCGGTGCCGCGTCATCAGCATGCGCCTGCTCCCAAGCGCTGAAGCTTACATAACCGGATGCCGCGGCGAGTGCAGCCACTCCCGCGCTCCCGGCCAGGAAGCTGCGCCTGGTTATAGCGTTTTCTGACATAGCTGTATTCCTCTCTATATGCATGCCCGTGTGTTTCGTTTCCATGATGGCACCGTACCTCAGGCGCTCATTGCAGCAGCACTCTGCTGAGCGCGAATGCCTAAGAGCACATCGATGAGCCCAATATAAAACCGCGCTTCGTCCCCAATCTCCAAAAGCCTCATTCGATAAGCGGTAAGCCAATCGAATCGCTCAGCAAGAAATTGCCCTGCTTGGCTTTGCATGTCGCTTCGCAACATAACAGCCACCAGGTCCAGCTCAAGTGCTAGATGGTCAGGACAGTCGGAGAAGCGATCAGGAATCGATAAGCCCATCGACTCAACCAACGCAGCCACATAGCGCGCTACATCGCTGAGATAAAGACCTTTTGCCTGGGGGAACGGCGTCTGCTCGTCAGGAATAACCGACCAAGTAGAATAAAGCGACTCCACCGGCAATGCCGAATCGATTAATCCTCCCGTAAAATGCCGCGCCGAAAATAAATTCTTTTCCTCAAACGATGGCGGACAGAACAGTGCGTCCACCTCGCCCGCTGAAAGAAATTCCTGAAGGGGGCAGCGCTTACGCGTCCGTGCGAGAGGACTGAGGGTCAAGCCGAACGGCCGATCATCTTGCAGCAGACGCCGAGCGCCATCCAAAAACTCAGACCATGTCGCGCTCCCTGTGAGGTGCTTCCAATCAGCCTCGTCAACCGGCGCAAAGCACTTTGAAAGAACAGAGAACACCGCTTCGTCTTCCATCATCTTTTTCCCCTCCTTTTCCTCAGCTTAAGCGTGGGTGCATCATGGTTTGCCGGGACGTTATGCCGAAACGATAGTCGTCGTGCGCACAACGCCCTGATCGATCACTTTCTGGGCAATATCTTCCCAGTCGATGAACTTAATAGCGCCGTTCGGGCACTGCTCGGCGCAACGACCACACGAGATACACTTCGTCGACACGCCCGTCTTGGTATCAACGACAGGCATGTTCCACGGGCATGCCATGTGGCACATTCCGCAACCAATGCACGTTTTAGTATCGACCACACGCGCGCCCGTTTTCTCGTCGCTGTAGATAGCATGAACGGGGCAGTAGTTTGCACAAGCGGGATCGGCACATTGCTTGCAGTGCTCCACCGTGAACTGACAGTCTTTGAACACGCCATCTACACCACCGACATTTGCGCCGAAGTTGTAATTCGGCCACACACGAACGCGGGCGATGCTCTGCTGCACGCGACCGTCGTTTTTCAGCGTGCAAGACATCTCACAACGCTGACAGCCCGAACAACGGGCGCGGTCGGTTACAATCATCTTCGTAGGCGTTGTGCGCAACTCAATGCGTCCAGAAGCAATGGATGCAGACGTAACACCCCACGACGCCAACACGCCGCCAACCACAAGACCGGCAACGCCACAGCCAGCCATGGCCAACACGCTGCGACGCGTGAAAGTCTTCTGCTTGGACCCCTCCTCGACGTTAACAGCCTCGTGCGCAGACGCGGCTCCGTTCGCCTCAGGCGCAGCTGCCGGGACGTTTTGGTCCTCGGAGGTGTTCTGGTTCAGATTAGTATCTGACATAGCCTGGTACTCCCTCCCTCACGTAGTAACGGTGAGTGTGTTTAATTCCTCCCTTGCCTACCACTTTGTCTCTTTGATTCACGAGCCAAAAGTGGCGACTGCACTCGAACGATTCCTTCCACAAGCACCACACAACGTTTGCAAGTATGCTCCACATACGCAAAGTGGTATCCCCTCTTTGAGGTACTTCTTATCATTGACCGGCTATTTCGTAAAAATACCCTCAAAGAGGGGATGCCCTGACTTTCTCGATTGACATACTTGCAAAGACGATTTTTGTCGGCACTCGAACACGCATCTGCAGGTTCCCACACAACACGAACCTAAAGAATCAGTTATCCAAAGATTTGGAGATGCAATATGGCTGACGAAACATCGTATGGATGGGCCGGTAAAATTCTCCGCGTCAATTTGAGCACGGGCTCAATTACAACGCAACCGACCGACCCTTACAAAGAGTATATCGGCGGCATGGGCCTCGCCAACAAGATCATGTTCGATGAAGTGCCCGCTGGCACCGACCCGCTCTCACCCGAGAACAAGATCGTATTCGCCGTAGGTCCGCTAACGGCATCGGGCGTTCCCCTGGCCGGCCGCACCACCATCTGTAGCCTTTCGACATTTTCGAAGGACCACCTCATCATTGATGCACACTGCGGCGGCATGCTGGGTGCAAAGCTGAAGCTGTCGGGTCATGATGCGCTGGTCGTTGAAGGCAAATCCGATCACCCGGTATACATCAACATCAAAGACGACAAGGTGGAAATCAAGGATGCGAGCCCTGTATGGGGCCTAGGCACTCGTCCAGCTACCGAAGCGCTTAGCCGCATGGAGAGCACTAACGCTTGCGTGGCCACCATTGGACCTGCCGGCGAGAACTTGGTTCCCTATGCCGTCATCATGAACTCTCGTAACCACTCCGCTGGTGCAGGCGTGGGTGCTGTTATGGGGTCTAAGATGTGCAAGGCTGTTGTTGTCGAGGGCAATGGTTCCGTAAATGTCAAATATCCTAAGGCAGTTGCCGAGCTTTCCGACTACATGCTGCGCGAAATTATCGGCTCAAACAACAACCACGTAGTACCTTCCACGCAACAAGAGTGGGCAGAGTATTACGACAAGGGCTCTCGTTGGACGGCGCGCAAAGGTTTGTACTGGGCCGACGCCGAAGGCGAGCCTATCGAAACAGGAGAGCCAAAGCCGGGCGACATCAACACCGTAGGATATCGCTGCATGAAATCCACGAAGGATTTGGGTCCCGCAGCAGAAAAGTACACCATTAAGATGAACGGCTGTCACAGCTGCCCCATCCACTGCTACTCCGACCTACGCGTTGAAGGAGCAAAGGCTACGAGTGGCTTCGAGACTTCCGGCACCACCTGCGCCGCAAACTTCCCCGTGAGCGTGTATATGGAAAGCTTCTTGAAGATGGGGTTGAAAGAAGAAGCCAACGGCGACCTAAGTGTACTTTGGGACACTACGACGTCTAACACCATGGACAACATGGGCCTATGGTGCAACTA
>JAEWYG010000035.1 GCA_023395755.1 Actinomycetes bacterium
GTGGTAGCACCCTCGGGCAATGGTCTCGCCTATGTGTTGGGAAGTAGTGGTATTACCATGACGGTTGGCGGTGAGGCTGTTACTTTTCTTTCGGTGGGAGATCCCGATTCGCTTTTGGGAGGAAATCCCGATGCGGGCAGTGTGGAGATACCCTATCTGCTGGTCGGCAAGGAGGTTACTCTTACCTTTGATGGCCTGGCACAGGGAATGGTGGTCTCCTTGGAAAAGGTCGAGCGCGTTGACGGTCAGGTTGTCGGCACCACCAAAGTACTGCTGAGTGGCAACACTCATTCATTTACGGTTTCAGAGAACCTCTCAGACCTTAATGTGTCTCTGGTGAATACTGTTGAAGTGTCATACCAGAACAGCGCGGTAGAGCCGGTTTCCGGTTTGTTTATTTTTGGAACGACTGGCCTAACAGCTAAGGCTAAAGTGAGACAGGCAGACTGGAGCACGAGTGGTACTATCCTTGCAGCAGAAGGAGACAATGCATCCCTCACGTTTGACGGTATTCCTGCGGGACAGGTGGTAAACGTTGAGACGCTGATAGACGGGCATAAACAGAAAAGACAATTCGATTCCATCAATCCGGATAGAACCTTCAATTTCAATATGGGAAGCGTAAGCCAGCAAATTATAGTTTCTATTGTCCCCGACACTTCGGCGATGGTAATGTTTGAAAACGATCAGGTGACAGCGGTGGAGGGTACCTTTACATTCGGCAGTACTGGCGCCACCTGTACAGCCACGGTGGCAGGTGATGTATTTCGTGGTAGCGAACCGAGTATTCCTGCTCGCATTGGTGAAACGGTGGTTTTGACGTTTGCTGGCATTGCTGCGGGTAAGGCTGTTGCGGTGGAGGTGCAAACGCCCGACGGTCCTTTGCGCAAGACCATCGGTGCCGACGACGTCGATAAGACATTCACCTTTGTTATGAGCAGCCAATCTAGAAATATAGACGTCAGTGTGGGCGATGCCAATGCCGTCGTCGTTGCCTTCAACACCGCTAACTCGCAATACACGCCGAGTTTTCAGACCGATTTTGCCACCTTTATGTACCGAGTGAATGGTGGTGTTTGGATAAACATGGGCGATGGTATTGCAAGCGGGGCAGTGCAGGAAAAGGCGGTTGGGGATCAGTTCGTATATACCATGCCCCAAGGAATCATCGATTTTAAAGTTAGCCAGCCTTATGATGCTTCGACAGGGAAGTTCACGAACAAGAATGAAGCCGGTGCTGGGTTTATGGTTGAGTACTCGACGCCTGATGGCGCAATTGAGCAGCGCTACCCCGAGGATTTCATAACAGAATATGAAATAAGTAGGTATGACACGCCGGGTCGTTACGATTTTAATTTCCTGCTTCCGTTTTGGTCGCTGGTGTGGTCAAGCACACCCAACCAGGTGATCACGGCTGAGGAAGTGCTGAAAAATGGTACCTTCCGCGTCTTGAACGTCGACACCAACCCGGTTATCGATGCAAAGAGTTCCCGCCAAGCAGAAGATGGCTCGAGTGGGCATATAGTGATTATCGACCCTATGGGTGAACTTACCGCCACGTTCACGCCACTGCGTGGATACCAGATTTTGTCTTCAACTATCAAAGACCTTGAGGGCAACCAGATAAACGTCACGCCAGACGCGAATCATGCCTGCACCTTTACCTTCAATATCGCCAACAATAAGAATATGCATGTCTGCTCGGCTTTCGTTACGGCTCCCGATACGGCTTCGACAACCAGTGACAGTTTGTCTGGCGTCTCGGTTTCCGATTCTGAAGGCGCTATTGATTCGGGTAATCTCAACCTTGAAGTAGCTGACGCAGAAATGACAGCCGCGATGGCGGTCTCTGCGGAAAAAACTGTTGGCAGTGGTGATGCCGTAGGTACGTTCGATGTTGGACTTGAGCAGTTCTGGAACCAAGCTTCGACGACGGAGGTTTGGACGAACCAGTTGACCGAACTGGAAGTGCCTGTATCGTTTTCTCTTGAACTGAATGATTCTTTGAAATTGGGCGAAGGTGAGACCTATCAGGTTGTGCGTACTCATGAGGGAGTTAGCGCGGTGGTTGATAGCGCATACGATGCGAGCACTAATACGGTTTCCGTTTCGACAAAAGAGTTTTCCGAGTTTACGCTTGTGAAGACGGCCGCTCCCGTGAAGGTTGAGGAGGCAGCGAGTGCGATGCCTCTGGATACGACAGGTAAGATTTCAAAAACGTCGGACAATCTTCCTTGGGGTATCCCCGCTGTGCTTGCGGTTGGCGGCTTGGCTGCTGTTGTAATCGCCGTGCGGCGCATGCGCAATGCGAAATAACGTGAGGAGGAAAAGATTGCTCGCTCGGCTCAGCCAACCTTGCAATGTGGGCACCTTGCGCCTTAGCCATGCCAAAAACAAGAGTCGTACTCATTGCTGTAGCGTACTTTGAGCTCGGCTTGATAAAACAGAGGTTGAGTCGACGGTCGTTGTTGTTGCCAAGTTGTAGAGCCGCCCTGATCAAAAGGCGGCTCTACGTGTCTTGAAACTAAGTGTTCGATGTCTATATGTACTCTATAGCGCAGAACAAATCATGCAGCCATTAAAAAACGAGCCGTTTTCTTAGTGCGGCGACGGCAGACTTGATTTCCGCCTGGGCGTAGCTCCATTCGATGCGTTCCTGCTCGAGGCGAACATTTCCTTGCGCTTGCAGCAGTTTTAATGTTGCTTCTTCAGGTGGTGTGAGGCAACTGAGGTGAGCGCAGCTTGGCGTGGGTTCGCTCACGCATAAATCGTGATGAGCCGCGAACGTTTTTTCGTCCATCATCAACGATTCGGTACGTGCATGGTGGTGGCGCCATTGGTTGAGAATCGCAAACCCATGGCTATCCAAGTCACCCCAGTACAATACCGGCACGGTTTGTAGCCAGGTTAGAGACGCTAGTTCGCTCACGCCGTAACCGCCCCCGTGAATGCCAATTGCTCCGCCGAGTGGTGGAAGAGTCATAAGCGATATCAGGTTCTCGCATAGGATAACCAGATCGGGTGAGCCAGCATAGCGATTCAGTTCGGCGGGTGATGCAGAAAGGTCGTGTAGCCCACCCGGCGCAAGAGAGTCGTCGAGAAAACGCACCCTTATCTGAGCGGGAGCACGCAATTGAAACGGAACTGAATCGCGTCCAGTAAAAACCTTGAACAGCAGTTCGATTACTTTGCGGTGGTGTTCCACCCACTTGGTATCGATGCCGCGAATGGGCAGCTCACGTGCATAGCAGGCTACGTTTGGATGTTGAACGAGCCACGAGAGTACAGCGAGGAGCTTATTCCAATCGTCATAGTTCATCAGGGAAAACAGTAAGGCTGCCTTTTTTAAGGCAGGTGCTATTTCGCTGGAGACTTCTTCGGCTGATGTTCTTTCAGTGGCTGCAACTCCTGTCATCGTTTCTGCGGCAGGAGTTTCTTCGATGTGCGAGTCAGCTGGAACAAGAGTGTTGCAGGCTGCTACCTCGCAACAGTACAAAGAGGCAAGTTCGGCCGTGCGATTCTTTAGGATATTCCACGCGCTCTTGCATTGGGCGAATGAGGCGACGTCGTTGGGGGTGCTCAGCATCAGCTTCTGGGGGAGGTGCTGATCGCCGACGCTTGGCCATGACTTTTGTATCCAGGTGATGTGGTAGTCGCTGTCAAGGTCTCTCCATGAACGAGCCCATGCTCGGGCTGCTGCCGGGTTGGCAAGCACCGTTTTTTCAGTGGGGACGTGCAGGATGAGGGAGAACTCGGGATTGTTGTTCTCGGGATTGCTGTGATCGCGCTCGGTTAATTCGAGGCTGTCATGGAC
>JAEWYG010000117.1 GCA_023395755.1 Actinomycetes bacterium
CTGTGACGGTAAGGGTGTACGTATCTCCGTGCCTTCTCAGCGTCTGGATTCGTTTGGTGTTGACATGGCCGGTCTTGTTGCTGGGCAGAAAAAAGGTGGTCTGACATTTGCTCCGGAGGCGGGTACGCAGCGCTTGCGCAATGTTATCAACAAGAACGTTACTGAAGACGATCTATTCGGTGCTCTCGATGCCGCTTTTGCGGCGGGGTGGAGACGCTGTAAGCTGTATTTCATGATAGGTTTGCCTACCGAAACTGATGACGATATCAAGGGTATTGCCAGTCTTGCGATGCGTGCTTATGACCGCGCCAAGGCTGCTGTTGCTCCCGAGCAGCGCGGTAGTATTCGCGTAAGTATTTCATGTGCGTTATTTGTGCCGAAAGCCCAGACGCCATTTCAATGGGATGGTCAGATTTCTGCCGAAGAGGCACTGCGTCGTGTGGGTATTTTGCGGCGCAGCGTGAGGTATCGAGCGGTGGAGGTGAATTGGCACGACCCTCAAACCAGTTCAATTGAGGCAGTTATGAGTCGTGCTGGCCGTGAGGCTGCGGCTTGGGTGGAAGCTGCTTGGCGTCGCGGGGCACGTTTTGATGCTTGGACGGAGTGTTTTAGTGAAATGGCGTGGCGTGAAGCTGCAATTGAGGCTGGTATCGACCCTCAAGCTATTGCTCAAGCGGGTTACTCATCGGACCGGATTATGCCATGGGACCATATATCTACGGGTGTTTCAACACGTTTTTTCGCCCGAGAGCGAAAACTAGCTGAGGCTGGCGAGACTACGCCAGATTGCACGTTTGAGCGTTGCGCTGCCTGTGGAGCTTGCCCCTCACTTGAGGCTGAAAATGAGTTGGCGGCAGCGCGGGTGTCGAACTCTGCTTCCGATCGCTCTGAATCAAGTGAGACAGTGGAAACATCGAAAGGTGTTGTAGTCGACAGTGCTGTCAATGCCGATGAGAAGGAGGCTCTCGATGCCTGATCAGCGTAACTTCCGCCTGCGGGCGACGTTCTGCAAGCAGGGACGCCTGGCGCTGCTGTCTCATCTGGAGGTGGCGCGTGCCCTTGAGCGCGCAGTGAGACGTGCTGGCTTGCCCTTCGCCATCAGCCAAGGGTTCTCGCCACATATGAAAATCGCTTTCGGTGCAGCACTGCCGGTAGGGGTTGGCGGTTTGCGTGAGTCGTTCGACTTGCAGTTGACACGTTATGTGGCGCCCGATCAGGCGCTCGACGCATTGCAGGCGGCAAGTGCTCCTGATCTTATGGTGAAAAGCTGCCAGTATATCGAAGCGGGTGCGCCTGCTGCTTCCGTAGCTTATCCCATAAGTACCTATCGCGCACTGCTTTCATGTGCGCCTTCTGTACTGCCTTTGCCTAACGAAATTGTTGTGGTGCGTAAGAAAAAGGAAAAGGTACTACACGTCCCCGATTTCATTGTTGGCGATGTTGAGCTGACCGGCTCGGTTGTCACGTTTTCTCTTGAAGCGAAGCCTACGGGGTCGTTGCGTCCTGATGTGCTGTTAAACGCGAGTGTGGAGGCTTATAATGCTGCTAAGGATGAAAGCGTCGGCGCGGGCTTCACCCTGATTGAGGCATCTTCTGGCTTGCCGTCAGATAATGATGTGCCGCCATGCGACTTCGAAGAAGATTTACGCGTGGTATCCGTTATGCGCATTAATCAACGCTAGCACGCTACCTTTGAGGGCCAGGGGAGGGGTCTTATAAAACAAGAGCATTCGAAGAAAAGCCAGATGATGTTGGTTGCCATAACGGTGATCGGGTTTGGCTATGATTGTTTTACTTTATTGTATCGCACAAGGTGTAAATAGTTCCTCTTCAGGGTCGCCCGGTGCGGCATTGCTACTTAATGTTTTCTGTTTCATGTTGATGTCGTTTGCCAGTGAAGCCCATGAGGGCAAACTTCTAGGATTCTTTCTTTTGGGGTTAGCGGTTGGATCGACCTCGCTCCCAATTACCACGGGGAGACTGGCGGCACTCTCCCCAGAGAATATTGCGCTTTCGGAAAACGAACACACTGCGCTTGTAGCCGCACTTTGACTACTCATATTGTTGGTTGTTATCGTATTCGTTAGCTACCTGCGTGGTGCTTCGCGGTATAACCTATACAGGTTGCAGGAGATGCCCTTAGAAGGGGCCTAAGGGGCCGTTAGGTCATTTTGGGGATACCGATTTCGAAAGGGCTACATCGCGGCGTATAACGCATGTTAAGCCGTATCGTAAGTTTCCTCTTCGCCTTCGTTTGAGCCATGCCGAAGATCACACGAGAGGTAACGTTGACGCTCATATTGAAGGTCACGCTGGAAGTCATGTCAACAATCACATTAAAACTCACGCCGATTAAATCGGCTTGCCTTTGCTGTAAAGTTAGGCGAGTTTGGTAGTTACTTGCAGTGTTCGCGTGGGCTATGGGGCTGATAATGGGGTTAAGTTTCAAAAAGTGTGTCTAATTTAACCCTGTATTCCCAGTTCATATATAGAAAATAGACCCTAGAAGTTGTTTTGTACCAACTTCTAGGTGTTTCAAAAAGTGTGTCCCATTTCCCCTTGACATGCCTGTTCAGGCAAACTTTTTCAAGCAGAAAGTTGCCAAAGAACAGGAGCAGGTAGTGAATAATCCAAAATGCGCATCCTGCGGCGCTAAAATGAAGCGCAACGGAAAGACATCAGCCAAGACCCAAAGGTGGCGCTGTACCCGCTGTGGGGCATCTTTAACTCGAAAGATCGACAACGCCGCCAAAACGCTTGATTCGTTTCTCAGATGGCTCCTCTCAAAAGACGCTATTGCGGATATAGCGACGAGCAGATCTACGTTTTGGCGCAAGACAGCATGGGTGTGGCGTATCTGGCCTATAGCTCCATTAACAGGCGAGGTCCATGATGTCGTATTCCTCGATGGCATATGGATGCAGCGAAAGGCTGTCATTCTTATCGCCGTGGCGCGAGGTCATGTAATCGGGTGGCACTTAGCGCAAAGCGAATGCGCTACTGCCTGGGCAGCTCTTATGGCACGCATACCCGCCCCAACGATGCTTGTATCTGACGGCTCTTATGGGCTTGCAAAGGCGGCTTCTGTGGTATGGCCGCAGACACGTATACAGCGTTGTACGTTTCATGTAGCTAATCAGGTAAAGCGATGTACTACCCTAAAACCCAAGCTCGAAGCAGGACTCGAGCTATTAGGTATCGCTAATAAACTAAAAGACGCCAGGGACGTTGAATCAGCTACAGCATGGCTTTTGGAATACAACGCATGGTGTACAAAGTGGGATTCGTTTTTAAAGGAGTTCACTACCAAAGATGGTAAGAAGGTCTGGACACACGAGCGGCTTCGCAAAGCTAGAAGGTCTCTGAATAAGCTTGTGAAAGACACCACGCTGTTTACGTTTATTGAGATGCAGCAAGAGTATAAAGGGGTGTGGCCCTCAACCAACAACGCTGTCGAGAGCGTGAACGCTCGCCTGCGCGAGATGCTTAGACTACATCGAGGGCTTCCCCTTATACATCGCATCAAAGCAATCTTTTGGTGGTGCTATATGAACACCGAAACCCCGCTTCCTGCTTCTGAGATCATCCGGGTTATGCCAACTGATAATGATATCAAGGGATTGTTCTTGAGTGCATCAAAGAAATCGGGTAGTAGTGCTGGATCGCCTGATAGGTATGGTTCGGGCATCGTATGGGAAGAGTTTCACATGCCTACAAATTACAGACAGTGAATAATAGGAATGGACACACTTTTTGAAACATAACCCTGATAATGCCATATACCGCCGATTTGCTGCAGGGGGTTCGGTGCTCTTAAAGAAGCGCTCGAAGGTTGGTATCGTTTTACCTGATCAGGATAGAGGCTCTGATTCATACGTTGGATTAAGGTCGGGAAGGGGGGCTTGAAGAGGGTTTCTAATGTCCGATTCTGCAACAATCGTTCAAAACTTGACGCAGGAGCCGCTACTGACTACTTGTCACTGACTGCTGGATACTTGTTGCTCGAGAGCACCTACGCAACGGCCAAATGAAACGCTCCAGAGTTGTCGGAGGTATCGGTACAAAAGCATATCCAGATAAAGCAAAATCGCCAGACAATTTGTCCGGCGATTCTAAGTTCAATGGCGGGATGTACGGGACTCGAACCCGCGACCTCCGACGTGACAGGCCGGCGCTCTAACCAACTGAGCTAACACCCCGTGCTTTGCAGCGAGGGATATTGTATAGGGAAATCAAAACGGACGCAATACCCTATTTTTAAAATTTTTTAACCTGCGAGGAAATGCTTCTATGGGTTGATTGCATTCGCAATCTGGACACTGCAATAGCAACCTGGACATTCAGAGTTATGGAGCGCTTCTATGAGTGGATGTGGCCTCAGGGCCGTCC
>JAEWYG010000099.1 GCA_023395755.1 Actinomycetes bacterium
GGTTTTAGGATTACTGATTTGTGATGGGCTATTGCCCCGTTAAGCCCGAAAAATAGGGGCGTGACCGGCGTTTTATCGTATAATCTATATTTGATATCAACGAACGCTGCTCAACGGGGGATAAACTTCATGATTTCGAATGACTTCTGGGTCTTATTAGCCATGCTCTTGTACTTTATCGTTGTGGTTGTTATTGGATTCGTGTATGCGAAGCGCTCGAATGCCTCCTCTGAAGATTACTTTTTGGGTGGTCGCGGTTTGGGTCCTTGGTTGACCGCGCTTTCCGCGGAAGCGTCAGACATGTCGGGTTGGCTTCTTATGGGTCTTCCAGGTGTGGCGTACTTTACTGGTGCATCTGATGCGATGTGGACGGCTATAGGGCTTGCACTCGGCACTTATCTTAATTGGAAATTTGTAGCGAAGCGTTTGCGGAAGTACTCAGAGGTTGCTAACAACTCCATTACGCTGCCTGACTTTTTCTCCAATCGTTTTCATGACAAGAAAAATATTCTCATGACCATTGCGGCCATTATCATCTTGCTATTCTTTTGTATCTATGTTGGAAGCTGTTTTGTGACGTGCGGAAAGCTGTTCGCGACACTATTTGGTCTTGACTATGCAACCATGATGGTTTTGGGTGCGCTTATCGTGTTCTTGTACACATTTGTTGGCGGGTATCTGTCGGTGTGTACTACCGATTTGGTGCAGGGTACCTTGATGTTCTTTGCGCTTGCTATCGTATTCATAGGTAGTGTCGCTTCGGCAGGTGGTGTTGATAATACCGTAGCATTTTTGCAAGGTATTCCCGGTTATTTGAGTGGGGTTGAGGTTGCGGTGCCCGTACTCGATGAGGCGGGGCGGCAGGTTGTCGAAGCGGGTATGCCTCAGTTTGGAGCTGCAGGTGGGTATAGTGTTATTGCTGTTGTATCCTGCTTGGCTTGGGGTCTAGGGTATTTCGGTATGCCTCAGGTACTTGTGCGCTTCATGAGCGTGCGTCATTCTAATGAGATTAAGAAATCGCGCATTATTGCTACCACTTGGGTGGTTATTTCGCTGTCTTGCGCGGTGTGCATTGGGCTTGTGGGTCGCGCAGTGATGCCGACAACGTTTCTTACGCAAGCCTCAGCAGAAAATGTGTTCATCGTGCTCTCGCAGATGATTCTCCCGGCATTTTTATGTGGTCTTGTTGTGTCGGGAATCTTTGCAGCCTCAATGAGCTCATCCTCGTCGTATCTGCTTATCTCTGGTTCTGCGGTGGCGACGAATATTTTTAAGGGACTTATTAAGAGAGATGCAACCGATCGTCAGGTCATGATTGTTGCACGTCTCACACTTGTTGCGGTGTTGCTGTTTGGTATCGTTATTGCCATCGACGAAAACTCATCAATCTTTGCGGTTGTATCTTATGCTTGGGCTGGATTTGGGGCATCGTTTGGTCCACTTATGCTCATGAGTTTGTACTGGCGTCGCACAAATCTGCCGGGTGCCCTTGCCGGTATGGTTACCGGTGCATTGACGGTGCTTGTGTGGCACAGTTTTGTTAAGCCGCTTGGAGGAGTGTTTGGTGTATATGAGTTGCTGCCAGCATTTATTTTGGCTCTTATCGCAATCGTGGTGGTGTCCCTGATTACCGACGAGCCCAAAAAAGAGGTCACCGATGAATTCGATTCGTATATGAAAGCTGAAGTTTAAGCTACATGTCGAAGAGTTATCGAGCCATCTTGACGAGCGGCTGATAGGCTTCTATAAGCTCATTAAGGCGCATGCGCGCGTTGGCTGTGCTGGTTGACGGTAGGCTGATGTGGGGGACGCCTAGAAGCATATCGACGGATAGGTTTTGGTATAACGTGGAGGCCGTTTTTCCTGTCGTACATACGGCTGTCAGCGATGCGTGGGTAGTGATGCGTGTTAGATCGTTGGGCACAGGGTTGGTGATTGAAGCGTCGGAAGCGCCGGTGATAGTGCATGAGGCAAGTATGTCCCAGAGCGCAATGCCGTGTTCCAAAAGGAACGCGCGACGCTCTTCGTTTTCTACGGGTTCGGGTTCATTGAACAGTGCACCCATTACCTTCCAGAAACGATTCTGAGGGTGCCCGTAGTAGAAACCAACTTCACGAGACTTCGGCGAGGGCATGGTGCCCAGTATTAATATGCGCGAACGTTCGTCGAAAATGGGTGCAAGTGAATGTTCGATAAGTTCAGGCTTGAGCATGGGGAAATCCTTTATGCATCCAGCTTTAGTGGGGTTCTGTGTAATTCCGCCATGGTGTAGAAAAGGAGGGCCGAAGCCCCCCCCCTTTTTTTTTCTAAATTAATCCGTGTGTAACATGCTCAGAACTGCAGCGCGCAGGTGAAGCCCGACCACGATAATGCATCGGTATCTCGCACGTAGGCGTTGAAGGTGGGGGCATGTACATAGTGGCTACCACCATAGCTAACCGCAATACCCACATGACCGGGACGGTAAAGTACGTCACCTGGTCGCGCTTGTGAGACGGGCACGATATTACTCGCGCTGGCATAGAGGGACTCGGTATAGTGGGGAAGCGATACGCCCACTTGTAGGTATGCCCAACGCACCAAGCCAGAACAATCGAACTCGTTGGGTCCAGCAGCTGCCCATACATACGGGCAACCAATGCGGGACATCGCATAACCAACAACGGAATCGTATGAACCAACGGAACCGCCGCCTCCGCTGTTGCCACCGCCATCGTCGATAACAGGAGGAGTATAACTGCCACCGCCACCGCCACCGGAATTGCCTCCGTTGTTGGGGTTTTGCGTGGCTGCGGCAGCTTCTTCAGCAGCACGCTGCGCCGCAGCAGCGACAGCAGCCGCAGCCTGTTCTTGCGCCAGCAGCTGTTGAGCTTCGGCATCGAGCGAACTTACCAAGGCGGTAGCTTGTTCAACCTTAGCCTGAGCATCCTCGCTAATTTTCTTGGCTTCAGCAGCTTTTTCGGCTGCAATTTTTTCTTGGCGTGCAAACTCATCTTTCGATGCCTGCAGTTCTTCGCGCAGCGCCTTGGTCTCGTCGACCAGCTTACCGTCATCTTCGTTCAGCTTATTCAGCAGATCCCAGTTCTGCGTGAATTCCTCGAACGTGGAAGCGCCGATAACAAAGTCAAGGAAACTTGAAGAGCCGGAGCGATACATGCTGCGGGCACGGGTGCCAAGCTTATCTTGAACATCAGCAATCTTTTGAGTGGCGCTATCGATCTTTGTTTGTTCAGCTTCCATGGAAGCTTGTGCGGCATCGCGTTCATCAAGCGCCTTGCCGTAATTATCGTGTGCAACCTCGAGGTCGGCCTGCAACCCAATAAGTTGGTTGCGAACGGAATCCGCCTCAGCTTGTTTTTCGGCCGCTGTTTCTGCGAAAGCGGCAGTAGGAGCTACGATAGACGCGGCACCAAGCATGGCGGCACCGCCGATGAACGCTCGCCTACTGAGTTCGATGGTCTGCTCTCTCATAAAACCTCCTAGATTGAGCAAGTAGTGTGTATGGGGCAAAAGCAGAGCGAATCATAACATGTTTGTGCTGATGAGCAAAAAATGTTATGGACGCTTTTCATAAGTCCAGTTCAACGCTGGGACTTTCTGTGGAGGCTACGTTTTGTTCGCTTGGAATTCGACCAACGAAGGAAAACAAGCCATCGAACTGGGAAAATAGGTGACCACAAATTGTAGAATGACCTATCCTATATATAGTAGGGTTATTTTATTTGCGAGTTTATCTTTTGAAATTCTTCGGATGACGGAAGTTGTAAAAACGTAAGGGAAAGGACGTAGATAGGATCATTGTCGATTGTTTGGAGCATATTCTTACTATAAAGAAGTGGAATTCTTCTCCTCTATATAATAAGTAAGAGGAGGCAGAAATCTTTACGAGTGTTCCATGCGGTGTCGTAGAAGAGCGCTCGCTCGTAAAAGAACACTCGTGCAGAAAAAGGAGGAATCGTGAAGACACTCCCGGGGGCGTGTAGGTAGTTGACACGGTTTGAAACCTAGCGTATTATTCATCTGCTCGCGCGTTCGGATCGCCCGAAAACGCGACAGGCAGCTTGATAATTACACATGAATTAAGCGAATCATGGGCGTGTGCCCGAGTGGTTAAAGGGGACGGGCTGTAAACCCGTTAGCTTTGCTTACCTAGGTTCGAATCCTAGCGCGCCCACCATTTTTCGCCTGTGTAGCTCAGTCGGTAGAGCACTTCCTTGGTAAGGAAGAGGTCGTCGGTTCAAGTCCGATCGCAGGCTCCACTTTTTTCAAAATGGCGGTGTAGCTCAGTTGGTTAGAGCACACGGTTCATACCCGTGGCGTCACTGGTTCAAATCCAGTCACCGCTACCATTTGATTATATCCGCGTCCGGTTTCGGGCGCGTCATTATTTTGTTTTGAATTCGCGCAAGCGAAACATGAATACGAGGAGGATGAACATGGCTAAGGCTAAGTTCGAGCGTTCCAAGCCGCATGTTAACATCGGCACCATCGGTCACGTCGACCACGGCAAGACGACCCTGACGGCCGCCATTTCCAAGACGCTGTCCGAGAGCGATGGCTCCCACGGCACCGCTCACGCGGACTTCACGGCCTTCGAGAACATCGATAAGGCTCCCGAAGAGCGCGAGCGCGGCATTACGATTTCTATCGCACATATTGAGTATGAGACGGATGCTCGTCACTATGCTCACGTTGACTGCCCCGGCCACGCCGACTACGTCAAGAACATGATCACGGGTGCTGCTCAGATGGACGGCGCTATCCTGGTTATCGCCGCTACCGACGGCCCGATGGCTCAGACTCGCGAGCACATCCTGCTTGCTCGTCAGGTTGGCGTTCCCTACATCGTTGTTTTCCTAAACAAGTGCGACATGGTTGACGACGAAGAGCTTATTGAGCTCGTCGAGATGGAAGTTCGTGAGCTGCTCGACACCTACGAGTTCCCGGGTGACGATACTCCGATCATCCGCGGTTCTGCTCTGAAAGCCCTTGAGGGCGAGAAAGAGTGGCAGGACAAGGTTTGGGAACTCATGGATGCGGTCGATTCCTTTATCCCGACTCCTGAGCGCATGATTGACAAGCCATTCTTGATGGCTGTTGAGGATACCATGACCATCACCGGTCGTGGTACCGTAGCTACGGGCCGTGTGGAGCGTGGCGTTCTTCACGTCAACGATCCGCTTGAGATTGTCGGCATCAAAGAGACTGCTAACACGGTTTGCACCGGCATCGAAATGTTCCGTAAGTTGCTCGACGAGGCTCAGGCTGGCGACAACATCGGTGCTCTGCTCCGTGGTGTGAAGCGCGAGGATATCGTGCGTGGTCAGGTTCTCTGCAAGCCCGGTAGTGTTACTCCGCATACCGAGTTTGAGGGCCAGGTTTATATTTTGACGAAGGAAGAGGGTGGACGTCATACCCCGTTCTTCGATGGTTATCGTCCTCAGTTCTACTTCCGTACGACGGACGTAACGGGTATCGCTCACCTTCCCGAGGGTACCGAGATGGTTATGCCGGGCGACAACGTGGAGATCAAGGGCGAGCTCATTCACCCGATCGCTATGGAAGACGGCCTGCGTTTTGCTATCCGCGAGGGTGGCCGCACGGTTGGCTCTGGCCGCGTAACCAAGATCATCAAGTAACAACGTTTTACCTAAATGCGGAACCCGCATTCGCGGGTTCCGCTCTTGAAAATTCATGTGTATGTCGAAAACACTATCAAGCTCGATACATTAGCGATAAGAGGAGAATTCATGCGCACGTTGGTCACTCTGGCCTGCACTGATTGCAAGCGCCGCAATTATACGACCAAGAAGAACAAGCAGAACAATCCGGATCGCATCGAGATGAACAAGTATTGCAAGTGGTGTGGACACCACACGCTGCACAAGGAAACTCGATAGCGTATTCAGGGTAGGAACAAGCATAGGCCAGTAGCTCCAATTGGTAGAGCGGCGGTCTCCAAAACCGCATGTTGGGGGTTCGAGTCCCTCCTGGCCTGCCAGCTTGTTAGACTGAGCAGCTTGCATTCAGGTTGCTTGCTTGAGCAGCTTGGAATCAAGCTGCTTGTTTGGCGTTTAGACGGATAACGATTTTCCCGGTTTTCGGGCTAAGGAATCAGATGGCGAAGAAATCCAAAACACAGCGAGCGAAGGCTTCTGCAGCCCGTGCTGCCCGCAAGGAGCAGGTGCGCGAAGCTGAAAGCGCCCAGGTAGAGGCGAAGGACGTCGCCGAAGCCGATGCCGCTGCAACCGAAGCACCAAAGAGGAAGCTCTTCCGGAAAGCCGATAAGGTCGAGGCACCTGCCGCCGACAAGCAGGAAAAAGGCAAGATCGAGAAGAAGACCGAGAAGGCCGAAGAAAAGCCTGTCAAGAAAAAAAGGCGTTTCGGTTTTCTGAAAGACGTTCGCTCCGAGATGAAACGCGTGACGTGGCCATCGAAGCAAGATGTGCTTCGATGGAGTGTTGTAGTTGTGGCTGCGTTGTTATTTTTCGGTGTCTACGTTACCGTGTTGGACAATGTTATTATTACGCCGTTGCTCGTAGCGATTTCTGGATTGGGGGTGTAAGGCATGTCAAAGAAGTGGTATGTCCTGCACACTTACTCGGGCTATGAGAACAAGGTGAAAAAGAACCTTGAGACGCGCATTGAGACTATGGGTCTTGAGAATAGTGTGTTCGCCATTGAGATACCTACCGAGATGGTAACGGAGATCAAAGAGGGCGGGCGTCGCGTTGAGAGTGAGAAGAAGGTATTCCCAGGTTATGTGCTAGTGCGTATGGAACTTGACGACCGTAGCTGGGCTGCGGTACGCAATACGCCTGGTGTCACGGGCTTTGTTGGTAGCCAGGGCAACCCAGCGCCGCTTACGCGTGACGAGTACAACAAAATTATGGGTATGGGTAAACCTCGTGCTGGTACGCCGAAAAAGACCTCTACCTCTATTGAGGTGGGTCAGTCCGTTAAGGTGGTCTCCGGGCCCTTGGCGGAGTTCGATGGTGTGGTGTCTGAGGTATCGCCTGAGTCTGGTAAGGTAAAGGTGCTCGTTTCTATTTTCGGACGCGAAACACCGGTGGAGCTTTCGTTTGATCAGGTTGCCAAGATTTAACGAATGCTAACGTGGTAAACATAAGCAGTGCGCGTGCCTGTGGTGGACCGGGGCTTCTCGCGCGAGCAACACTGCTTTGTTGATAGATTTTAAAATGGTATGGTCAGCTGAAAGGACCGTTCACAATGGCTGAAAAGAAAGCTACTGGCTTCATCAAACTTCAGATTCCTGCTGGTGCAGCAAACCCGGCCCCTCCGGTTGGTCCGGCTCTTGGCTCC
>JAEWYG010000199.1 GCA_023395755.1 Actinomycetes bacterium
ACGCGCAGATACCGCAACCTTCGTCACCGCATCACCCAGTGCCTCTTTCATGGCTGCAAACAAACTTTCGTTATCCTTGGCAACCTCTTCGGCATCCTTCTTCTCTTCCTCAGTGGCAAGATCAAGATCGCCGCTTGCAACATTCTTGAGCTGCTTAGCGCCCTCGCCCTCTTCATTCGCACCATACTCGTGCATGGCTTGGAAGCAGAATTCATCTACGTCCTGAGTGCAGAGTAGCACGTCAAAGCCCTTGCCCAGCACCGTCTTCACAATGGGCATTTTAGCCAAGCGCTCGATAGACTCACCGGCGGCATAATAGATGGCGTCCTGCTCGGCATCCATGCCCTCAACGTACTCTGCCAGCGTTACCAGTTTTTGCTGCTTGGCAGAGTAGAACAACAGCAGATCAGCCAATGGCTCCTTTTGCATGCCGTAGCTGGAATAGATACCATATTTAAGGCCGCGGCCAAAGTTCTCGAAGAACGCCTCGTAGCCTTCGCGGTCGTTGTCACGCATGTTCTCAAGATCGCTCGCAATTTTCTTTTCGATCTTCTTTGCAATAGCGCGCAGTTGGCTATTATGCTGCAACGTTTCGCGACTAATGTTCAACTGCAAATCCTGACTATCTACAACACCGCGCACAAAGTTGTAATAGTCGGGCAGCAATTCTTCGCACTTCTCCATAATGAGCACATTGGAGCTGTAGAGCGCGAGACCTTTCTGATAATCTTTGCTATACAGGTCAAACGGAGCGCGGCTGGGCACGAACAGCAGCGCATCGTAAGATAACGAGCCTTCAGCATGCACTGAAATAGTACGCGCAGGATCAGAGAAATCGTGGAAGTCGGTCTTATAGAACTCGTCGTATTCTTCCTGCGTTACCTCGGATTTACGACGTTTCCAGATAGGAATCATGGAGTTAATAGTATCAATTTCGGTGTAGTCTTCGTACTGGGTAACATAGTCGTCGCCAGCATCTTCGGGCTTAGGCAGCGCGCGAGACCTTGTCACTTCCATTTGAATGGGGTAGCGTACGTAGTTGCTATAGCGCTTGATGAGATTCTTGAGGCCATACTCCGTAAGGTAGTGGTCGTAGTTTTCCTCTTCGGTATTATCTTTGAGCGTAAGGATAATGTCGGTGCCGTGTTCTGCCTTCTCGGTCGAGCTGAGGTTATATCCCTCTACGCCGTCGCTCTCCCACTGCGCGGCCTCATCAGAGCCATAGGCCTTCGATACAACGCGCACGCTCTTGGCCACCATAAACGATGAGTAGAAACCAACACCAAACTGGCCAATGATGTCGATGTCTTCACCCTGACTCTCGGCATTGTCAGTCTTAAACTCCATGCTGCCTGAGTGAGCAATGGTTCCCAGGTTTTTCTCTAGCTCGTCAGCCGTCATGCCGATACCCGTATCAGACACGGTAATGGTGCGGGCATCTTTGTCAAACGACACACGAATGGCGAGATCGTCCTTGCCTACTTGCACCGATTTGTCGGTAAGGCTTTTGAAATACAGCTTATCCACCGCGTCGGACGCGTTTGAGATAAGCTCACGTAAAAAAATCTCGGGGTTGGTATAAATTGAGTTGATCATAAGGTCGAGCAGCTTTTTGCTCTCTGTTTTAAATTTGCGCATGATGTACGTCGCTCCTTTTGTCTTCACGTGCTGTATTGGCAGTCTAAGCCATCGAGTGCTAATACGAAATTGTAATACGTCAAGAAGGTATGTCAAGCGAAGCATTTTGCTGATCCCGCTATTCCCACAAATCATGCAGAGAAACACGGTGACCGTCCAAAGAAAGCGCTATCTACAACAAGGAACCCGCTGCCCCTCTTCTTCGCACACAAGCAACCAGGCATTACCTGTAGAAGCAGCACGAGAGCACCCGACACAGGTTAGCTTGTCGCAGGTTTCGACCGATTGCGGAGCTCCGGCATACCTGTCAGCTTTTACAGCAGCCTTATCCTGTTCGCCACACGTCCTAGAACCCTGCCTCTCAATCTCCATTGCCCGCAGCACCATCTGCGCCAATTGCTGCATACCGCGCTTCGTGGGGTGCGTTCCGTCCACGGCCTCATAATCGCACCCTAAAGCACGCACATCGGCAATAAGGCAACCATTTTGACGGGCTGCAACACGAATTGCCTCGTTATAGGAATCAAAATGAATACCACGCAAACGATACGTGAACGTCGAATGGTCAGATCCCGCCACACGTCCGGGACAAAGGGTGCAACACCACACCTCCGCCTGCGGATAAGCCGCGCAAATACGCTTGAGCATTGCGCTATAGGCTACCGCAAACCCTTCGGTTGTATTGACGGGTGCTACACCGGCGGTACGCTCGGGAACGGACGAGACCTCAAGGTTTTGTGGCAATGCATTTCCGCGCCCCGCCATCTGCGCATCTGCACCACCCCATCCATAATCATTGATGCCAATGAACACGAGAATTGCATCGGGCAAAACGCTCTCTTTAGCAAGCGCTTCAATGCGCTGCTGGCTGTTGGCCGCAGGAAAACCCGCACCCTCCACCATACTGCCAGAAAACGAGCCATTCCGCAGCGGCATGCCACCACACTGATCGATTACCTGGGCCCACCAGGTATCCGCAGGCGAAAGAACACCGGTTGCTTGGCGTCGGGCTCCTTCGTAATACACGCGGAATCCTTCGGGGTTGCAACCTTCAAAGGTACTAATAGAATCACCCAATACAGAGAAACGCCTCATCACAGCGCGCCTAGCCAATTAAATTTACCTGCATGAGAGAAAGTGCTCGCCGCGTCGCGCACGCCAAGCACCTTATGGTCTTGCGTCATATGGTGCCCTCGCTTAACGCTGGTTTTTTAGCGCACTGGACAAAGATGCCTCGATAATCAGATCGCCAACACCCTTCACAATAAGAAGAATGCCCAGGACCAACATAAACGTAACCGTAGTGTCGAAAGGATTCACAATGATAACCACGCCACCAACGGCAACAACCACGCTTACCACGAGACCAAGTACCCACGTGTTGCCACGATACGTGCGCAATTCAAAAGATCGCACGGCATTCACTACACCGCCAATAACCAACAAAACACCCAAGACAAGCGAGAAGAAACCAGCAACCGCCTGAGGGAATATGGCAACAAGTAAGGCAACTACGAGGAAGAAGACAGCCGTCGCAAGAACGCCTGGTGAACGGTAACGCTCCCCCTTGCCGCGAAAATATGCGAATAGCGACGCTACACCAGTTGCCGCAAGGTAAAGAGCCAGCAGATACATGAGAGTAAGTGTGGTTGTTTCCGGTATGAACGCCAACAGCAATCCCAGCGCAACCGACAAAACTGCCTGCACGATAATATTCGAACGAACCATCTGAAGAAACGATCCCATGCTTATCTCCGTTCTTGCTTGCCAGCCCGAGCTTCGGCAAGAGAATACCATAGCTCACCCCTATCAGGGGCGCAAACGCAAGCTTTGTAACGGCACCGGAACCAGGTACCAATGCCACCATCTGCATCACTTTCCTCTTGACTTGTTTTTATAGTCGCTTTATTGTTGTCGCTGCAACAGTTGTCACGACAAAGGATACCGTATGTTTATGAACGATCTCTCCATCATCGTACGGCACATGCGCGTTTTTGCCGAACGCTGTATGGGGGACACAGGTTTAGGTTTTCCCGAGCAAATCGTACTTATGTACTTGGCCGGCAACGATGGCTCCAACCAAGAGCAGATTGTTCGATTCTTCGAGCTCGACAAGGGTGCCATTGCAAAAACCGTAGCAAAGCTCGAAGCAAAGGGTCTTGTTGTTAGTAGAATCAACGAAAACAACCGTCGCGAAAAAACCCTATCGCTCACCCCCGAGGCGCAACGCATCCTCGAGCATATGAGAGAAGCGCTAACTATTTGGCAGGACCGCGTGTTCCAGGGAATTGACCCCGAAAGCAAGCGTATAACAGAAGAATCCGTCGCTCGCATGGCGAAGAATTCCCACCTCATGATCGAAGGGAAAAATTAGCATGGCAAAAGTCGAACCAACCAGATCGAACACTAAGGGCTACGTGCTCGTTGCCGTCGTTTACCTTTTAGGCCTCTTTATCGGTGCGCTTGACACAGGCATTGTCACGCCAGCACGTACGGTTATACAAAGCGGTTTAGGGGTAGACGAACAACTAGGTGTGTGGATGATTACCATATACACCTTAGCTTACGCTGCGGCCATACCCGTAATGGGCAAGCTAGCCGATCGCTTCGGGCGCAAAAGTATCTATTTAACCAGCATTCTGCTCTTTGGTGTCGGATCACTTTTCTGCGGACTCGCACAAGATTTCGGTAGCTTTGAACTGCTTATCGCAGCGCGCGCATTGCAAGCCATTGGAGGCGGCGGCATCATGCCAGTAGCCACCGCTGAGTTTGGCACGGCATTCCCTGAAGAAAAACGCGGCATGGCGCTCGGTCTCGTGGGCGGTGTGTACGGAATAGCCAATGTGTTCGGCGCCTCTGCCGGCAGCCTTATCCTCGATATTTTCGGACAACAAAACTGGCAGTTTATTTTTTACGTAAACATTCCTATCTGCCTTTTCATTCTTGCTGTCGGTTTCATGGTGCTACCAAACACCAAAGAACGCGAGGTGAGGCCCATTGATGGCTTAGGCATTGGTGTGCTGGTAATCATGGTCTTGAGTTTGTTATATGGCTTACGTAACCTCGACTTTTTCGACTTCGGAAATTCTATCGTTACTCAGGAGGTTTATCCCTTCCTTATCGCTTTCGCGGTGCTCATCCCCTTCTTTATTCTCATAGAAAAGCGTGCGAGCGACCCTGTTATGAATCTTGCATACTTTAAAGATCGCAGCATTGTGGTTACCATGCTACTTTCCATCATCACCGGCGTGGTTATGATGGGTATGATATTCATTCCCCAATTCTCTGAAAATGCTTTGGGTATGCCCTCAGGATCGGGCGGTTACTTCGTTATTATCTTGGCGGTGTTTGCAGGTGTTGGTTCGCCCATATCGGGTAAGCTTATCGACCGCTTCGGCGTTAAAATCGTACTTGGATTCGGTCTAGCCGCAAGTGCGGTAGGCTCACTATTCCTCGCATTGGTGGCCACCAACAATCCTAGCGTGGTGAACGTAGTGGTAAGCTTGATACTCATTGGTATTGGTATGGGCTTCACCATGGGCACGCCTCTCAATTACATGATGCTTGCCAAGACCAAAGAATCAGAATCGAACTCCGCGCTGGCCACACTGTCGCTTGTACGCTCAATCGGCACCGCCGTGGCGCCAGCTATTATGATTGCATTTCTAGCTCACGCTGGCGCAACCGTACAAGAAAACCTCCTAGACGTAATGCCTGAACAGGCAAACGTGTCCCTACTCCCCCACGAACAGGACGTTACCGACGAGCTGGCAACGCTCAAAGCCGACCCAGAGCTAAAAGATAAATTATCGGGAATGAATCTCCCTGATTTCTCATCCATGCATACCATAAACGTGAATATGAACTCAAACGGCGGCACGTTTGAGGTGCCAGCAGATCTACTCGAGAGTATGAAAAGCGCCGATGTAACCACCATTGTGGCAACTGCAAAAACGTTCGCATCGACAATGTTCGACGAAAAGATGCCCACTGTTACAAAAGACGTTAATGCTGGCATCGACAAAGGTCTCGACAGCATCAACACCGCTCTATCTCAAATCGACACGAGCATAGCCACTATGCAAAAAACACTGGATGCAATGGGGCCCGCAGCTGGTCAGTCGCCGATGCAGCAAGGCTTTCAAGCAATGAAAAATACCCGTGATGAAATGAGCACACTGAGAGAAAATCTTCAGGCTATGAAAGATGGCGTTCCAGCAGCACTCGAAAGTGCCAAACAAGACTATTTAACACAGATCGACGAACGAGCAACGCGCATTGAAGGCATGTTCCAAAAAACGCTCAACGAAGGTTTTCGGGGACTGTTCGCCCTCGTGGCTGCGTGCTCAATCGTAGGCTTAGTGCTGCTACCGTTCTATCGCGACGACAAGAGGAAGGTCGCAGCTTAGGACAAAACGATGAGCTGTCGCTCGATAGCGTATCGAGCGACAGCTCATCAATAAACGCAGCATTGACCGGCGCAACGGTCAGCTGGCGCAGCATCAATAGACGCAGCATTAAAAACCGCACGAGCGTTTGCAATGGCTACTTCGTAGTTTCGTAAGGCCAATCAATAATGCCACCGAAGTCGAACACTTGGGTGTAGCCCATACTCGACAACTTTTCGGCAGCAGCAGCACTGCGGCGACCAGAACGGCAGTAGACGAGAATTGCCTCATCCTTGTTAGGGAGTTCGGCTTCGGCGCGTGATGACAGTTCGGTGTCGGGAATGAGGATAGCTCCTGGAATATGTCCTTGGTCGTATTCATCCGCTGTTCTCACATCGAGCACGACATGAGACGACCCGTCATCCATGATGGCTTTTGCCTCAGCCGGCGAAATCTTCTGATACGTACGTGATGACACGCCATCCTCCTTCGCTGTAATTACACTTCCTTCACCAGACCCTGAGCAGGCAGAAAGAACTAGAAATACTGCAGCAAGCAGCGCGAACAATATACCTACTCCCGCGCGACCTTTTACGTGGGCCAGCATATTCATACACCCCTTTCACAACGTTCAGTAG
>JAEWYG010000229.1 GCA_023395755.1 Actinomycetes bacterium
ACCACTTCCACCACCGTAAGGACTTCCGCTGCCTGCTGCACCGGGAATAGTTCCAAATCGATCATATTGTGCGCGTTTATTCGCGTCGGACAGAACGTCGTAAGCCTCATTTAGCTCTTTAAACTGATCTTCAGCATCTGCTGCTTTATTCACGTCTGGGTGAAGTTCACGCGCACGGCGGCGAAACGCCTTTTTGATCTCATCATCAGTGGCGTTTTTAGAAACGCCCAGAACCTCGTACAGATCCTTGGCCATAGTTCCGACTGGCACCTTTCCTCATTAGGCGACAGTGCTCCCCCGAGACACCGACGCGCAATATCCTATATGTCTTGAAGAGCGGTGCTTGCAATGCGTACCGCTCGTATTACCTTCGAATAATCCATGCGGGTAGGACCAATAACAGCCACTACGCCAGCCGACTCACCGCGTCCGTAACGACTTGCCACCACCGACACACCCGCCAGTTCTGCCGCATCGTTCTCACGGCCAATACGCACACAAGGCGCTCCATCAGCATAACGTACTGCGTCATCGAGAAGATGCAGGAGCACCGTATCATCTTCAAGCACTTGCATAACAGGCAAAAGCACCTGAGATTGGCTGAACTCAGGCTTCGTTAACAGGGAACTCACCCCAAGGCGATGGGTGCGCGACAGCTCGCTTTCCTGCAAGCACGACAGCACCTCTTCCAGCACCAAGCGCACCAACGGATCGTGCAGAGCCTCCATCATGCCCCGCTCTAAACCTTCTTCAATCTGTTGCAACGACTTCCCCGTAAAAACATCACCCAAAAAAACTTGCACTTGCGCCAGCTCGTCGGACGACACTGGCTCGGCAAAGTCTATTTGACGATTGAATACCTGACCGTCTTCAGTAACCAATACCACCAACGCACGGTAAAGCGTCAGAGAAATAAGTGACAACTGCTTGATATGTAGGTTAAGCACCGAAGGGGCCAAAACAATGGAGAGGCAGTCCGTCAATCGTGTAAGCGCAGACGAAGTTTGCTCCAGTAACGCGTCCAATTCACTGGCGCTACGACGAAGCTCATCTACCGCGGTGCGACTACGCTCTTCGTCACCCGGAAACCCGCCTTCTAATAGGTTATCAACGAACGCACGATATCCTACGTCAGTCGGTATGCGTCCAGCCGACGTATGGGGCTGCGTGATATAGCCACCATCTTCAAGTACCGACAGTTCATTGCGCACCGTGGCTGGGCTAACACCCAGTTGATAACGTTCGGTCAGCGTACGAGAACCCACGGGTAGAGCGCGAGCGACATACTCTTCTATAAGCGCAGCCAAAACCCGTTGCCTACGATCCGATAGCACGCTTCTCCACCTTCCTTTCTCGTACAAGAGTCTTATTCCGCCACCTCAGCCACCTCAAAGACAAGCACATAACCATAACGTCTTCTTCTTTCGGGATAGTGCTGACGTATCATTTTAGCAGCCGATGCAAGAGAGTGCTAAAGAAAGTGTGGGAAATATAGAGAAACCTGGTGAACGTCACAGATAATCCCCCAACAAACAGAGGTACAAGACTCCTTGACAGAGCAGAGCAAGCCTCACTCCCTCTTGCGCTGCTAGGAAGCTAAATCAAAAAGGCGTCCGTAGAGCTCATTTCCGCAAAGCCAACCACGCTCTGTAGGTCTCCAGCGATTCTCTCGCAACTCAACGAGGCCTTCTTCCTGTAAGACAGTCAGTACAGAAATAACATCAGGAAGTCTCTGCGCTGCCTTCTCAACCAATTCAGTGGATATACCGCAGGTCATACGCATGCCTAGCATAAGGTCTTCGGCCATCATCTGAGCGAGGGTAAGATCGTCGGTTACTTGACCATCCTGCATACGCATACGGCGACTTTCATTCTGCGTCATAGTTGCAGCTGAACGACCGAGTCCTAAATAAGGTACACCAGTCCAGTAAGCAATATTGTGGCGACAAGTAAAACCAGGCCGCGCATAGCTCGCAACCTCATAACGCTCGAAACCCTCTTCAGCCAGTATGCGCGCAGCTATCTCCATGTGCGTCGCTTCGATATCATCGTCGGGTTCTTCTAAGGTGCCCTTTAAAATGGCCTGCTCGAAAACAGTATGGGGTTCGATGGTTAGCGGATATATGCTTATATGGGTAGCGCCAAGGCATATCGCCTCGCGCACACTTGCCTCAAAGCTTTCTTCACTTTGACCCGGGATGCCACACATTAAGTCTACGCTTACGTTCTCAAACCGCGTCAGAGCTGTCGCAAGGGCACGTCGAGCGTCATCTGAAGTATGGGCCCGTCCCAATATGCATAACACCTCATCATCAAAACTTTGTACGCCAAGCGACAAACGATTTACCCCCAACGCCCAAATGTCACGCACCATACGCTCGGTGAGACTTTCTGGATTCGCCTCCATCGTACACTCAACCTCAGGTGTCAAATGCATAGAGAGCGACAAGGTATACAGCAGATTCGAAAGACGAGCTAACCCCACATAACTGGGTGTTCCCCCACCTAGGTATACCGTTTCAAGGGCACCAAGCTCCCCTTCTTTCGCTTTGCGTCTAATCTGCAGCACAAGGTTTTCAATATAGGCATCAATCTCGGGGCTATCGACGCTTACGGCAGCTGTGGAAAAGTCACAGTACCCGCAGCGCTTCACACAAAACGGCAGATGTAGGTAGAGCGCCCTATAAGGGTCATGAGACATATCTTCTAACCTCTCGCTTCATGAGTGTGCGCACATTCCAACAATTCATCGAAAACTCGATCGAAATCTTCTAAAGTCACGCAATCATTAATGCGACCACGAGCTGCGGACGCTCCAGGAAGACCAGCCATATACCACATAGCATGCTTACGCATGCGAACGATAGCACGCCCTTCTCGTTCAGAAAGCAAGCGGGCGTGACGACGCGCCATAGCAATACGCTCATCAAGCGTAGGCAAGGCGGGTTCAGGGTGCCCAGCAAGAGCAGCCTTAGCCTGCGCAAACACCCAGGGATTACCTTCCGCTCCCCGCGCAATCATTATCGCATCACATCCGGTGCTCCCTACAAGAGCAACTGCATCGGCGCCAGTTCTCACATCACCATTACCCACCACTGGCACGCTCACTGCCTGTTTTACCCGCTTAATAACGCCCCAATCAGCGCTACCGCGATACAATTGCTCGGCATAACGTCCGTGTACGGCAACAGCTGCTGCCCCCGCGTCTTCCATGCGCTGCGCGAACTCAGGAGCGGTTTCGCAACCCTCAGCCCAGCCGCGGCGAAACTTTACCGTCACCGGATGCTCAACAGCCGCCACCACCGCACGCACGATGGCAGTTGCCCGCTCAGGATCTTTCATAAGTGCCGAGCCGTCACCCTTTGAAGTTATCTTGCGTGCTGGACAGCCCATATTAATATCCATATAGGCAAGTGTATCCCCCATCTCGCCTTCAATC
>JAEWYG010000048.1 GCA_023395755.1 Actinomycetes bacterium
GCTTCGTACGGATCGGATCAGTTGACGCGTGTCATTGAAAACATCGTGCGATCGCTGCGTTTTGGGTCTTCGCTTGCCGAAGGACTAGAAGCCGCAGCAGTTGAGGCTCGTGCTGAGTACCGTGCGCGTATGGAGGAAAAGGTTGCAAGGGCTCCGGTGAAAATGATGATGCCGACAGGTGCGTTAATCTTGCCCGCCATGCTGCTGCTCGTGTTAGGGCCAGTGTTGCTTGATCTAGGAGGCGGTTTCTGAAAAGAGGTTGTGCAGCTTTTGCTCGGATGTATTCAATGGATAGGAAAGGAAAGGCCATGGGTGATTTGAGGGCAAAGGGGGTTCGGATGCTTGCACTGCACGATTCCTATCGCAGGCTGTGCTGGTTACCTTACCTGCGGGTGAAGTTAAAAAATGAGAGAGGTCAGGGTACGACGGAGTACGCCATTCTGGTAGGCGTGCTAGTGGTGATAGCGATTTTGGCTATTGCGGTATTTCGTCCTAAGTTGCAAGAACTTTGGGATGCCATTGCTAGTGGCATTAATGGGCTTTGATGAAGGGGTGTGGAAAGAGTTCTTGCGAGGGTTTGCGGGCTTTGACGCGAACCTTAATGTTGAGGGTTTGCCGCGTGGCACCGTTGGAAAGGGTAACGGGGTGTTTTCAACATCGTCTGATTGACGAGCAAGGCCAGGGAACGGTGGAGTTTGCTTTGCTTGCAGCAGGATTTCTGTCAGTGACTATAGCCTGCGGCATGCTTTGGCGTGTTTTCGAGGGTGGTCTCTTTGTTGAACATGCGCTTACGGCTGCCTCTCATCACGTACAGGGTATTGCGCCAGGTTTTCTTGCCGACGTGTTTTTGTATTGAGCGTATTTTTGGAGGAGGGGGGTGCGATGGGTGACTGCGAAGTGCGTTCAGCGGGTTGGTGCCGAATATGGTGGTCTTCTTGGGTATCGGGATGCGCCGAACGCGGTCAGGCAACGGTTGAGGCGGCGGTTGTTATCCCTCTCTTGTTTGTTGCGTTACTCCTGCTGTTACAGCCAGGCATCTTGCTATACGACCGCATGGTTATGCAAGCCGCCGCAGCGGAGGGCTGTCGGTTGCTGGCGACAAAGACAGGAGTTTTGGGTGATATGGATGGCTCATGTGAGGCGTTTGTTCGACATCGCTTGGGTTCGGTTCCGCCACACGACTGTTTTCATATTCATCGCAATGGGTGTAGCTGGAAGATCATCATGGAAGGTGACGAAGCCTCACAGACAGTACGCGTGACAATAGAAAACGACGTGCGTCCCCTGCCCTTGCTCGATGTCGCCGCCGTTTTGCTGGGTATGACCGATACCGAAGGGAACCTGCATTTAGAGGTGTCGGCTTCCCAATCAACGCAGCCTTCGTGGGTTGATGGTGCTGAAGCTGGGAGAGACCCCTCTTCGTGGATTGGGGCGTGGTTATCGTGAGGATACAGACATTTCGGTGTCGCAAATATGATCCGTCGATGGTGCTGAGAGACGAAGAGGGATTCACCACGGTAGGGATGGTGCTTTCGCTTCTTATTGTGCTGTCTCTTGTATTTACCGCGGGTCAGGTGTATCGCGTAAATTCAGCTTCAGCTGATGTGCAAAACGTGGCCGATGCTGCAGCACTGGCTGCTCAAAACCAGGTTGCTGAGTTTATGATTGTGGCACGCGTCTGTGATGCGGTTGTGCTCTCGCTCTCTCTCACCGGTATTGCAGCAACGGGACTAGGCGTAGCTGCACTTTGTACGCCAGCTACAGCAGCCACATCCGAAACATTTCTCAAGGCAGGACGCGAGATTATGCAAGCGCGCGATGCTTTTGCTGATAAAGCAGCATCAGGACTGAATCGTTTGCAGAAAGCCGTGCCCTTTTTGGCAGCAGTAAGCGCTGCTGGCGTAGCTTCGGCAAATGATGGTGATCAGATGGGGTCAGCTTATCTGAGCTTCGCTGTTCTTATACCAGCAGGAGGTAAAGATATCGTCCTTGATGCTGTTGAGGGTGCGCAAGATCTCGTCAACGATGTTGAGCGAGAGGCGGAATCTATCAAACAGGCTGCCGCTGCAGCCGAAAATGCTGCACAAGAGGCTAACGTTTGGAAGGAACTGGCGTTTCGGCGAGATTGTGGAGACGATCCGGCGTATTGCATGTCCGAGCGTGCCTCTGCGCTTGCAGGATTAAGCGGATCGGAAAACCCGCGCTACGCAAGTGTTGATGCGTGGTCGTTCTCTGTTGCACTTGATCGTGCGCGTACGTACTACACCCACCGTCTGGCTGAAGAGATGCCCCAGGGAGTGTCGGTTGAGGAGCAGGCGCGCTCAGCCCTGCGTGAACGTTTTTATGTTTATGCATCGTCGGAAGTGGCACGAGGCTATGTTCATGAGACGGCAACGAGCTTTGATGCTTTATTTCCTCACCTTCCTAAAAATACAGCGCACATGCGCGAAACAACACTGTATACCGACATAGTCTATCCCGTTTCATTGGAGGGCGGTGAACCGGTCATGCATGCATGGTACGGCTGTCCTGGGGCAACGGGGGCATCGGAGCAGGGGTCTATCTCTCAGATGGAGCAGGGAGATTTTATTACCTGTTCGCAGTGTAACTTTTCGGCCGCAAGTATGGGGAAGGTAGCAGCGGCGTCCACATCGATTGAGAACGGTTTTGAATACCACTACGAGGCGGTCGCCCAGGCGGCAGAAGCCTATCAGAAGGTGCGGGCTGAACTCGATCCTCTTGCTACTGAAGTAAAAGATAAGGCGGGCAGCTTATTTGATCGCTGCATCGATGTTTTGCGAAAGGTGGGTGGTAAACGTATCGAGGCAGTGCCGCCCGGGCGGTTCGGCGTGGTCGCGTTTGCAGTGAATACGCGAATAGCGCCCGCTTCCACTGGCTTTTCCAGTGGGTATGTGCGCGAGGCAGGGTCGTTAGGTGCGCGGGCTGCGGTATCGGCTGCGACGTTGGTGGCCGAGCCTTCTGATGAGGGAAAGAACGTGCTCTCGTCGCTGCTTGACGGCTTGGAAGGCGAAGGTGATGCGATGACGGGAGCTTTAGGCATTGTGCTTGATTGCTGGTCGAGTCTGTTGCGAGCCTACGTTGACGGTCAGCAGGCCCTTGAAGAAGCGATAGCGCGTGCGGTAGATACCCTGCCTCTTGGCAGTGCAAGTGGGCTGGGGGTCTGGGCTGCTTCGGCGCTGGAAAAAGCGGTTGGGGCATTGGGTCTTCAGCCAGCAGAGCTCGATGCTCTCAAACCGGTGGTGGTGAATTCGGCTCATGTTGTAGGCGCTGAAGACGGGTCATTTTCAGCGCGACTCCTTGCAGTCAAAGCGCGCATGATAGCAACTCCGCTCTCGTCGGCCGATTTGTTTTCCTCGGTTATTACATCGACCGAAGTAGCTGCGCTCGATAGCCTTGCCTCTTTTGATGGAATTATCGAGATTGCATCTATTAGGTTATGGGAAGAGGGTGGCCCATCTATACCCATCACTATTGTGTTACCACAAGCTGCCAAAGATGCAACCGCTGAATTCATCAGTTCTCTTGCCGACAGCGTGAGGGCGCTTTACGCGCAGGTTACGGGGGTGAGGACGTGGGGATAAGTATGTTTGGGGTTGTTAACCGTCGGGCGCTCGTTCGGCAAGATTTATCGACTCGAACAAGCGGCCAGATGACGGTTGAACTGGCAGTGGTGTTTCCCGTACTTGTGGTGGTGGCGGTCGTGGCAGCGAATGCTGTGTTGTTTTTCTCGGAGTGTGCGGCGTTTGATCGTTTGATGCGCGATGCGGTGCGGGTGCATGCAACATCTCCGGCCTATGGACAGAGCCTTGAGCAAAGCCGTGCTCTTGTTGCCGATACCCTAGGTCAGAGCTTGGATCGGCCGTACCTTGAGGTGCGCGTTGTTGTTGAAGGTACGCAAGGCGGCTATGCGCGTTTTACGGCGACACTTGAATTCTCGCCGACGCTGTTCGGATTAGGTTTGAGGTCGTCGGTGTTTGGCGTGGCGCTTCCTCGTCTCAAGCATTCCGCATCGATGACGGTGGATCCCTATAAGCCGGGGGTATTGTTATGAGCGCTGTTATGCGAAGAGCCCTGGGCGCGGTTGCTGTTCTGGGCGTGCTCCTGGCAATTGTGCTGGTAATTGATGTGGTGGTAGAACGTAATCGTCCTAGCGTATTGAAGGAAGCGATGAGCGCATTCAGTCCGCTGTTGGTTCGCGATGGTCCTTCGGAGGAGGTTTTGTCATTCGAACAGAATCATGGTTTGCAAGGGAGAAATTTCATTCTGGGTGAATTTGCGGCATCGGGCACTTCAAGCAGCGGAGCATCTTCACTCCCTGAAGGCTTTAGCGATGAGGTGCTAACTGTCGAGCAATACAGCGACGTACGGGTGGGCGCGGAAGGGTCGGTGGTTGGGTTTTCGCTGCAGGCTGAGCCTGCTGAAGCATTTGATGTCCTTGGGCGAAGTCTGGTCGAACGTGGATGGACGGTGGTGCCCTCCGGAAGCGGATCGAATGGGTCGTTTGTGAAAGAGGAAGGGCAGTTCAACTGGCTTCATATTGCCTGTGTGCAGGTAGGTGCTACGACAAGTGTCGTAGTGCAATGCGTAAAGAATTAAAAGGAGAATTGAAATGGGAGGAAAAGAAAAAGCTTTAGCGGAACGCTTGGAAACGGGCACCGCACTAACCTTGGCGACAAAGGTAAAGCAAAGAACGCTCGGATTGCTGCTGAGTGGGCCAAACGACAAGGCGCTGCTGCTTCTGCCGTGCAGTGACGTGCATACTGTAGGTATGCGCCAGGCTATCGACGTAGCCTTTGTAGACCAAAAAGGGATAGTAATCGAAGCTCATCGATCGGTAGGGCCTTTTCGTAGGCTACGCAACGCGAAAGCGGTCGCCGTGGTTGAGCGGTTTTCTTCGTGTGGAGAGCCGTGGTTTTGTACTGGCGATCAGGTAGTGCTTTCGGGCAGGCAAAGGGTAGCGCCATGAAAGCCTGTCCGGTGTGCCATGCACGCACTTTTGATGATGCCGAAGTGTGCTACGGCTGCATGCATCGTTACGAGGACGTGGGAGTGTGTAGCAAGGTTGCCGTCGGTAATGTAGTTTGGGAGCCCGACGAAGGGGTACCAGCAGTGGGATCGGTACCGCTGTCGACTGTGTCACCTGCACCGGTGGTGCGAGCGACGCAAGCAGTATCGTCTCCGCAAGCATCGGGGCTACAAGGAGCGTTGTCGATGCGATCGGTGCAGTCAGCACCTATTCCAGTAGGAAGGCATGCCTTGATCTTAAAGGATGTCGATAACCATGACTCTTTACATCAGGAGGCAGACCGGCTTCAAGGCGCATATCCTAGCGTGCTTGCGCAGGGTGATGATGTGCGTAGGGGGCGGCATGTCAGCAGTGCAGGTGCTGAACAAGAAGAAAGCCGTCTTGTTGATTGCATTTCTTTTGACGGTGCAGGCTGGGCTGTTCGGGTCGAGTTTGCGGGACGTGAAGAATGCGACGCTTGGCCCTCCATGCCAAAGGGAGCACGTTCTCCAAACGTGTCTGCAGGTGCATTGCCTTCCTCTTCGACGGAAAGTTTGGCAGGATCCCTTCCCCTTACCATTCATATTTGTCCGACTTTTGACGCGGATCACAAGGCGAGACGATTACCGTCGGAGAGGGGAGCTACTTCGGTATCTTGCTGCACGGAAAAAGATTATGCCAAACAGGTGGTGGGGCCATGACGGCAGTCTATATAGCTTTGGTTGCGGCATGTCTGGGAGCCTTGGCGGGGTGGTTTGCTCTCCCTTGGGTGAGCAATGTGTTGCTGATTCGCGTTTGCCGGCGATCTGATGTGTGGTGGGATGAATCGCTTCGCGGGTATGAGGAGTTCAAGAGAAATCATGTGGGTGTTGAGCCTGATCCTCGGGCGAAGGGATATGAGGGTGCATTAGGGATATGGCGTGAAGACGCAACTGCTGCCGCACTTTCGGGATCGCTTACCGAGGAGCGTCTTTGGGCTATGGGAGAAGTAGGGCTCAACGTGAAAGGTTTACCCTCTGCAGGAACCGATGAAGATCGTTTGCGACGTTTCTCCTTTCGAGCGGGGCCTGTGCATCGGCTAATTTGCTCGGCAGCTTTGGGATCTTCCTTCTCTGTTGTAACCATTTTCTCCCCGAATATCGGTGTCGCCGCAATGCTTTGCGTTTGTCTTGGGGCTATGGCTGCTTCTGTTGTGTGTGATATGAGGACGCGCACGATTCCACTTGAAGCGTGCGCAGTGCTTCTGCTGGCTGGAGGGATGTTTCAGCTATTTGCTGTGGGATGGGAGGGTGTATTGAGGGGCATCATAGTTGCTTTGACTGTTGCGGTCGTGTTTATGAGTGTGAATTACCTTGTGCGCCTTCGTTTTCCCCGTGGCGCGATTGGGTGTGGGGATATTCGCTGTATGGGTGCCCTAGCGGTTGCCACGGGAGCGGGTGCGGTGTGCGGTTTTGCCGCTTGCTATGCGTTTGCGGGGCTTGCGGCGGTGGTCGGATGCGTGACGAAGCGGATTGCGTGGAACGATGGTGTGCCTATGGCTCCGTTTCTTGCGGTCTGGCTTGTGGTTGGCATAGCCGTTGTTTTGATGCCGTCATAGGGAGGAGGTTTTTGTAGAACTTGGCATAACTATTCTCTTTTGAAGAGTTTTAGATGGCGCGAAAAGGACGCTTAGTAACGTGAAGTTTAGGTAATCGAAGAAGGGAATCGATGAATATGAAAAGCAAAGATTTCAAAAAAGACACGGTGAGTAAAGTGCGTGCGTTGGTTGTGGCTGGGGAAGAAGGAGGAGGCTCAGAAATTGTGCAGACAGTTATTGTGTTGGGATTTGCTGTCGGCCTCGGCGCTGCACTCATGTTATTGCAGGGTAATATTCAGGCGGCTATCACCACAGCGGGAACCAATATAACCGACATGTTCTCTAAGGTTACCTCTGGTGCAGCCAAATAATTTTACCCGTCGTCATGGAATTGGAACACATTTTTTTGGTGTTTCGAGCGAGCAGGGAGGCAGCGTCGTTGTTGCTGCTATAGGACTGCCCTTGTTGATGATGTTTCTGCTTGTGACGTTTGATCTGGGGCGCGTTATTTTCTTTGCTGCGGAAGTAAATAACGCCGCCCATGCTGTGCGCTGTTTGGTGGAAGCTCAGAGCGATTCTGTCTTTCGTTCGGACGATCTGAATAGAGAGGCTCTTCTGGCTTCCCCCTCACTTGGAGGCGAAGGGCTAACGCTTGAGGTTGCAGCAATTATTGGAGAGGTCGAACATCAAAAGTACGGTCACCAACTCTATGACAACGAACAGCAAACGTTTTTCGAACGGTCATCGCAGGTGTCAAGCCGTTCTTTAGAAGTGACGGTTGAAATTCGTGGACATTACCTCACGCCTATCGGAGCGCTGATTGCGCAAGTAGGTGGATACGAGGATGCACTATTTACCTGTAAAGCTCGTGTTCGAGGGTCTATTGACGAGACGATTGGGGGAGGGGTCTGGTGAACGAACGCGAGCGAGGGAGCGAAGTGGTGCAGGCGGCGGTGGTGTTGCCTTTGGTGTTGCTGGTGGTATTCGCGGTTGTGCAGGTGGGTGGCATGATGTTGTCGACACATCGACTTACTGCCGATCTTGTTCGAGTGAGTCGTCAAATGGATATTGGGGGCCTCGTGCTTGCGGGAGATAAGGAGGCTTACCTCAAAAGCCAGCTGCTCGGGCCGAGATCACAACTGCAGTCTGAGCGCCTGCGTGTGGAAAATGTCGAGCTGAAACTTGAACAGAGAGGACAAGGCGCGCGACCATCAAAAACCAAGGAGGTTCTGGGCTCTGATAGCTTTTTGCCCTTTATCGAGCAACGCATACAAGTGGTAAAGGTGTCTTTCAATGTTGCCTACGATCTACCCTCGATGGTTGTTATACCCGGGCTGTCGGGACAGACAATTATGCGACACCTCGATTGCACGAGTGTTGAGAGTAGGGTGGTAGAAGTTGGAATGGATAAATTATGAGCGAACATAATTTTTGTCTGTCCAAGTATTCGGCTTACTTCGGGAAGAAGAACGAGGTTGGTACGATAGCTCCTTTGATTGTTGTTTCGGCCCTGCTTTTACTGACAGTGCTCGCATTTGCTATTGATCAAGGTGTTGCTTGCGCCATAAAAGTGCGTCAGGAAAATGCACTCGATGCGGCTCGCGATGCTTGTATGGCTCCTTCGTTTGCACTTGTTGCGAAAAACTCGGATGATCCGGGTCGCATGATTGCTGTTAAGTTGGCTCAGACACTGTACGAAGCAGATGTCGAGGGCAAAATAACGGTATGGTTCTACGAGATCCCGGTCGAAGACCTGCCCAATTCTCGAAGAGTTTGGGGTATTGGTATTCAAGCCCAAGAGAATTCTCCTACAACATTTGCCCAAAGCTTAGGAATAACTTCATTGCCCGTTGCCTCGAATCGGGTCATTGTGGCAGAGCCATTCTCGAGTGAGGTTACTTGGCGCCCAGCTTTCGATGGCAGTAATGGCTGCTATGAATTGGATACGGGTAAACCGGGGGAAGATTTAGCATTCTCTCATTTTTCGGAATTGGAAGAGTTTCCTGACGAGGTGAAAAAAGTATTGCATGCAGCAGTCCTGACGGCGGGGTATGAACAAGAAAGAAAAGAGAGGATATAAGTATGCAGCAAAGAAGAAAGAGCGGCCCATCGTCAGGATATGCCAGCCGAGAAGCCTCCGATCAATCAACTTCCAATCGTTCGGTTATCGATAGTGAATATGCCGGCTCTCGCTCCACTCGGAGTAATGCTGCTCCGATGCCTCTAGGTCAAGATGAAACCTCAGATTTGCGACGTATAAAACGGCTAGCGGCTGTTAGTGCAGTATCGGTTGCTGTAGCGCTTGTGTCGATGGCTTACGGAACGTGGTCAGTGTTGTCGGCGCAGTCTGCGGTGGAGGCTGTTGGGGCTGATGCGCAGCCAACGCTGATTGCTAAGGGAGATATTCAGGCGGGTAGTGAACTCGAGCGGTCCGCATTAGAAGTGCGCATGGTACCCCGAGGTTTGCGTGTGGCACGTGCTCTTTCTGGAGAGACTCTTTCGGAGGGTGGAACGATTGTTGGGAAACGGGTATTGGTGTCGCTGTCTGCAGGCTCGCAAATTACGCCAGAGTTAGTGGCTGGAGTTGAGGGTGGGGATCGTCTTGCCGCTTCGCTTGAGGCGGGAATGCAAGCAGTAACCGTTTCGGTCGATGCGGAATCAGGACTTGCCGGCCAGCTCTATCCTTCCGATCGCGTACGAGTAGTTGCTTTGGAAGGGGTGATGTCTGGAGAGACGTATCTTACTACGATCTGCGATAACGTCAGGGTCTTATCTCTTGATGACAGTCGGTCGAGAGAGGATGCAAGCTATACGTCGGTTACATTGGAAGTTACCCCTTCTCAGGCCGATGCTGTGCGAGCGGCCCAGTATGCGGGAAAAGTTAGTTTTGTCTTGGTTTCGAGGCTTGATGATCTGTCGTTGCCGAGTGGCGTCGATCCTGTGGTAGGCGAGGAGGCGACCAATGGATAGAGCAGTCGAACGTGCATTGAAAGCCGCTGTGCGCGATGTTGTTGCGATAAAGCTGCGGGAAGGTTTTTCGGGGCCTGAAGCAGTAAAGACTCTTGTCGGTCAGGCAGTGGAAGATCTCGGATATGATTTTGGGGCTCAGCTTGCGCCGTATGAAGCCGAGTCATTAACGCGCGGGATTATTAATGACTTTTTGTATTACGGACCGCTTCAGCCTTTGCTTGAAGACGGCACTATTACCGAAGTCATGGTAAATGGTGGCGGTGTCGACGTAAGTCATGCGGATTTACCCTATTTGCCACCTCTCGTTTATATCGAAAGAAATGGCAGGTTGGAGTATCGTCCTGATATTGTATTTGATGACGCCGATCATGTGCGACGGATTATCGAAAAGATAGCTGAGCAGGCTGGCGTGCGGTGTGACGAGGCTCATGCTATGGGATGTGCCATGTTACCCGGAGGACGTGCGCGGGCAACCTTTGTGGTACCACCGCTCGCTCCGGATGGTCCCGCTCTTAATCTGCGTATCTTCAAAGCAGATTTGCTTACTATGGATCATTTGGTGCAAGTGGAAGCTCTATCTTTGGCGATGGCCGGTTTCTTGCGATCCGCGGTTGCTGCGCGTTGCCCGATTGTTATTTCGGGAGGAACAGGGTCGGGTAAAACAACCTTATTGAATGCACTTTCTGGCTATATCCCTGTCAACGAACGTATTATCACGCTCGAAGATACACCTGAACTAAGATTACTTTCGCCGCATACCGAACGGATGCAAACGCGCGAAGCCAATACGGAGGGTGAAGGGGCTGTGGGTATGCGTGAGCTAGTGGCTCTTGCGCTCAGGCGGCGTCCAGATCGTATCATTGTGGGTGAGTGTCGGGGTGCGGAGGCCTATGACATGCTGCAAGCCATGCAGACCGACCATCCTGGATCGATGACAACCGTACATGCTAATGATCCTGGTAACGCTATTAGTCGCCTGCGCACTATGGTTGGCTATGCCGACGGTGACCTAAACCGTGAAGTGATTATGCAACAAATTTCCGAATCGCTCAAAGGTGGACTTATTGTTCATGTTGAACGCTTGCAGGACGGTTGTCGAAAAGTTACCAGCATTGTTGCCATTGATCCGCTACCTGAGGGAGGGACTGTTATCCCTCGGGCAGAGTTGTTTTCTTTTGAAAAAGAAGGTGTCGATGCCGACGATAGAGTTGTTGGTGTGTGGCGTGCGTGTGGCATTCAGCCCCAGCACATCAAGGAGCGTATGCGTATAGCTGGCGTTTGGTATGACCCTGGCTGGTTCTTTGTGTAAAGGAGGTACTATCATGGTTTATATCGTAATATCGACAAGTATCATGGTCGTGTGCATAGTTATATCGGTTGAAGTGCTTTCTTTTGTCAAGATGGAGCGCCTCTCCCAGCGCACGAGAATTCCGGTAGATGCCGGCACAAAGGGCATGCCGCCTTCGTTGAATGGGACCTCGAAGGCTTCCGTAAAAGCATCGCCTTTTCTTGCGCGTAAGCACGATACGCCTTTTGCACGACAACTTCGTGCGGCCGGTATCACTGTTAATCCAACCTTAGTACGTGGTATCGAGGTTGGAGTGGTTGTGCTGTTTGCGTTTTTTGTTGCGACGGTCAGCTCGAACCCTCTGTTCGGTGTTGCAGGTGCTCTGGTTGCTTTTGTGGTGCTGCATCTGCTGGTGAAGAGCAGAATACAGAAACGCATCGAGCTTTTCGACGTGCAGCTTGCACAGGCACTTCCGCGTATTGCAGCGAGTGTTCGTGGTGCGCTTACGCTCGAGCGTGCTTTGCGCGTGGCCGTTATTCACATGGAGGATCCCTTGCGCGAGGAATTTGTCCATGTGCTGTCTGATACTTCTTGTGGAATACCTCTGTCTGGTGCACTTCTGGCAATGGCAGACCGTACACAAAACGATGATGTAAGAACTCTTGCAAATGCAACAAAAGTACAGCACGGCAGTGGCGGTAGCATTTTTGCGGTGCTGTCAATGGTAGCGAGTCGGATAGATGCCCGCTTGAAGGCGACCGCCGAGCTTAAGATAGAAATTGCTGGCACCCGCATGGCGAAGTGGTTTGTTGCTGCGGCGATGCCAACGATTTTCTTGATCATGTATTTTACCAATGCAGGTTTTGCTCGATTTTACATAGAAGAGCCTCTTGGGTGGTTTGTTCTTGGTGTGGCGGCGGCTATGGAGGTGGCGGGGTTGCTTGCGTCGCACGGCATTACGTCCGTTGGGCGGCCATGATGGCTCTCGTAATTTTTCTTGCGGTAGGAAGCGTAGGTGGATTTGTTCTCTACGAGTTCTTGGTAAAGAAATATATTTTGCCGCTTGGTGCAAAAGGGATCCCCTATGAGGGTGTTTTTGCCAAGGAAAGATCGGCGCAGGCGGATTCGCCCCTTCGAAAAGCAGGCGGTCGCACTATTTTTGCCATGCCAGGAAAATCATTTCACCCGGTATTTTCCGCTGCGGTAGAGTGTTTTGAGCGTGTGTTACCCATGACACGATTGGACGGAGAGGCGTACCGAGGTTTGCTTGCGCGTGCCGGCTGGTCTATTGAGCCAGAGACATGGCGTGGGATTCGGGTTCTTATTACGGTTGCCTGTGCTGCGCTTGTCGGTTTTGCGACAGCGGGAACGAGTAGAGATCCCCTGTTCGTAGGCGTTTTTGTAGCCATTGCTTCGGTTTTGGCTTGGGTGGCTTCACGCGTGGTGCTTGGACGTGCCGTGGTGTTGCGCCGCCGTATGTTGGAAAATCAGTTGCCCGATGCCATGGAACTGTTAAGCATCGCCATAGCGGCGGGGTCTCCGGTAGAGCAGTGCTTTCGTGAAGTTGCTGGAAACATCGGTCAGCCGCTTGCGGCAGAATTTGCGGCGGTCGATCGTGAGGTTAATTTACTCGGACACTCTCGCGACCAAGCGCTAAGTAATTTGGCAAGGCGTTGCGAAAGCCGCGATGTGTCGGCTTTCGTGACACAGCTCGCCTTGGCAGTTAATCAAGGTGCGTCGATAGCAGAGAGCCTTTCTGCTCAGGCGGCGCTGGCCCGGCAAACGGCCCAGACTGCGCTACTCGAACGTATTCGCAAGATGCCTACGAAGCTTGATATGGTTCTATCGTTTTGCTTTCTTCCCCCGACGATTGCCTTGGTTGTTGTGCCAACGGTGGTGGATCTTTTGAAATTCCTCAACGACACACTGGAGTAAAGAGGACGTTATGAAAGACGATTATCAAAAAAAGCTTCCTGAGACACCGAACAAACCAAAACGAATGATGGCGCGCCGGACGTTTGTTGGCTTGGGAGGGGTTGCTGCTTTGGTGACGCTCTTTAGTTGGCGCAACGCTTGGGGTGGGGTGGGCGGCGGTGCTTGGGGTGCCTATGGAGGAGAAGCTTATCCGGGGTCTCATTTCGGCTATGACGCAGGATGGTCGTATTCTTACGACGGATGTGTTTGGCTGTCGGCATCGTGTAATTGTACGGTTGGCCGTATGACTGAGTTATTCATGGAGGTGAGTGTTGACGCCTACGTTGCGTGTGGCGGTATTTGGTATCCCACCTGGTCGCCTGATATACCAGATACTCCCACCTATGCCTACATTCGCAATGATCAGGGAACCTGGCTTGCTTCGGCCTATTGGATTATTGATACGACTTACGACCACGACTATTACGAACGTATGACCGGGGCTTATTTGCGCGTCGCGCGTCAGGAGATAAATTGGCGGTGTTGGTGCGGAGCGGACATCAAGGGGTTGGGAGGCAATGCTCCCGGCACGCATTCTATAGCTGAAGCACCGCAGCTTGTCCCGCATCATGTACTTTCGGATGATCGTTCTTGGCATGGGAAAATTGTTACCTTGCAGCCGCGAGTAGCAGAGCATCTTTTTGCGGGTGTCCCCGGTGCACACATTGGCAGTGGTTCAAACGTAGCTGCTTGGTCGGTCTCTCAAATGACGGATCAGCATTGGGTAGTGTTGGAAAGCGCGCAGGGTCGTAGTCGATTAGTTTGTGTGCGTACGGGGCTTGTTCCTCTGGTTCTCGATGTTTCTGGTGGTGTGTGGGACGATGGCGCTAACCTGCAGTTGTGGGTTGATAACAGTAGTGCGGCTCAATCGTACTGGGTCCATAGTCTGGGAGAAGGATATTACCTTTTGGTGCCTGAATGTTCGGGTTGCGGGGTGGATTTGTATGCGGGTGGACAAGTCGATGGCACCAATATTGTTCAATGGAACTGCTACAACAATTGGGGAAACGTGAATCAGAACTGGAAGCTATCTGAGCCTCTTTTTTGCGAACGAGACAACGTAACCATGACTGTTTCTGGAAATCCAGAATTGGGTGGCGTGTTGTTGCCTGCCGACCCGGGTGAGGTCTGTATCCCCTACAACTATCCGGATACCGCAGGGATGTATTACCGCTATACGTGGTACCGAGGAAGTAAAGAAGGTTCACTTTTTCAAGTTGCGCAGGCGGCAAGTGAACAGGCGAGCTATGAGGTGACCGAATCTGACGAAGGTGTTTATCTGACGTGTGTCGTGAAGGCTTATGCTCGCTTTGGTGACGTGCCTTATAAAGGTGAGGTTGTGGCGCCCTCGGTGTTTGTGCGACCGTCGAAGGTTACCGTAAGCTTTTTTGCAGATGACGATGTGGAGCCGTGCCTGCAGATAACAGAACGACGCGGACAGCCGTTTGAAGTACCCCAGCAGGCATGTAGCGCTGCGGCGAAACCGGATTGCGCGGGCATTGATGGCTGGTATAGGGATAGGGAGGGCACGGTCCTTTTTGAAGGGGGAGCGGTGCTTGAGGAAGACATTAGTCTGTTTGCGCGCAATTGGGTCACGCTTGAGTATGGGATGGCTGAAAGATCGTGTTTGGTGGCTTCTTCGCGAAGCTTCTTTCTCGATGAGGCGCTGGCGATGCCGCTGTCAGATAGGTCAGAGG
>JAEWYG010000055.1 GCA_023395755.1 Actinomycetes bacterium
CCTTATCTCTCAGTCAGGCCCCTTATGGGCCTGTCTTCCAGATAAGGAATTCTCGTACTCAACTGGTCGTGTACGGCTGGGTATGAGAGTAAAAGTAAAGTGTTCAGTTCAACTTGCGAATCAACCTTCGAGTTTATTCCTGTGACATTTAATGTTTTTACGTTGCAGCGCTTCTTGGTAGACCCAATTTCGGTAAAATGTGACTCGAGAATATACATTTGCGCAAAAGCGCATTTTCAATAGCTGCGAAGGAGGTGGGCCCATGTTCGAAAATGCTGATACGAACAACTCGCCAAGTCAAAACGACGAATACGATAACAACTCTTCCACCGACTATCTGCGCCGTGCTGCGCAGGCAAGCGCATCGGGTGATGCTGTGCTGGGCATGCACCTGTATCTTGCTGCGTTTGAACAAGGTACGCGCGGTGCCTATGCCCCTGATGATGAAGCGGTCGACGGACTGCGTCAGGCGTGGTCTTTGGCCTGTAAGCTAAAAGAACGCTCGTTGGCGGAGTATATTTTTGAGAAATTGGAGCCATTTCTGACCCCGGCTGAGGTGTCTATCTGTGCTGAACAGCTTCAACGATTGGCCTTGGATAAGCTGGAGGAGTTCGGGCTGACCCGTGAGGATCTGGAAGACATGACCGATATGATCTCTCAGGATTTTTTGGGCATCGAGGCACCGCGGCTAATGAAGGTGGAGCACGTAACGTTGCCTGGTGCATTGGGCGTGGGTTTGGCTCAGCCAAACAAAGCAAAGACGGCCATCAATGCGATAACCGAAGTGGCCGCTACGAAATCGGAGACTGCTGCAGAGGATGCTACCGCAGCTGAGACGACACTTGATGCATCTGATCACAAAACTGCAATGGCGCGTACCGCGCAAACAGAGGTAGAGAGTGGCGACGATGCCGATGCTCACGCGGTAGTGGCATCGCTGGAGCGCATCACCTATGCCGATATCGTTGGGTATCGCGACACGGTGGCGCTTATGCGGGATTTTGGTGTGGGCATGCAAAACGACCTTCAGTTTCAAGACTTGGTCTCGCTGCTGAATACACGTCACGGTTTGGACAGTATGCCTGCCGCCGATGCTATCTTGTTCCGTTCGCCTGCACGCGAAGATGCGAACCGCTTTATGGTTGCTACCCTAGGTGAGCTGGGTATGCCAGCTATTCGTATGCGTATGGAGGAGAATCTGCAGGGTATGCCCGTGTTATGTGTTATGGCTCAGGCTGACAATCAACCCAAGTTGAATACTGCTCGGAACGCTTTTGATGGCCCTGGTGTATTGTTGCTGGAAGATCTTGACTTGTGGGTATCGCCGTATGCAGATCCATCGGAAGACATGGGCGGTTTTGTGATTACTAGTCTTTCTCGCGGCGCGCGTGAGGCTATTAGTCTCATTCGTTCGGCGGCTGAGAGCCCCGATGTGTTCGTTTTGGCGAGCGCGTCTGAAGAAGGTGAAATAGACCCCTTCTTCTATGATCTTCTCGAGCCTTTGTCCATTGTGGATATTGACTACCCTACGCCAGCTGAACGCGCTGATATTTGGATGGAGATAGCACGCGAACATCCTTCGCTGCGCAGCATTTGTCGCGCCGACTTGGTTAAGTATTCTGACGGCATGCCGCGCTACGATATGTATATGGCTGCCCGCGAAGCGGTTGAGGAAGCTTATAAGGCAGGTCTTACGAACCGTCGCTACGTGGCGGTTACGAAGGATAATTTGTTTGAGAAACTGGCTGCTTATCAGCCATTGGACTCAGCCCAATATCGTGCGCTTGAAGATGCTGTTGTTGTTGATTTTCGGCGCGAATTGGAGCATCTTGACGATCTATTGAAAGGAACTGGGGAGTAGAGCATATGGATATCACGCGACGTTGTGACTACGCCTGCCGAATTCTCCGCGCAGCTTACAAGAGCGGGGATGCTTATGTTTCGGTCTCGGATATTGCTGAAGCGGAGGATATTCCTTATGCGTTCGCCCGGAGTATTCAGCATGATTTGGTAAAGGCAGCGCTTATTAAGACGGTGCGTGGAGCGCGCGGCGGTTTGGCACTTAATTGTGATCCAGCTACGGTGACCTTGCTTGATGTACTAGAGTCCGTTCAGGGACCAGTGAGCGTGTCTTTATGTGCTATTGATCCTGAATATTGCGAAAAGCAGGGAGGCTGCGCTTACAACAAGGTTTGGCAGGGTGCTGATCGTCTACTAAATGGATACTTTGCGGCTATTACGCTAAGAGATCTATTCGAGCAGGGCGGCGCGCATCCTGCTGTTGTGGCTGCTATGGCATCAGGCGATGCTCCTACCTCCTGTGGAGAGCACGGTAAGATATCAGAGGGACAGGTGAGTAGCTGTTCTTGTTTAAGTGATACACTTTCTTGCACTCAAGGGCAATGCTATTGATAAACGGGGATCGTCCTGAGTGGCCGTGTGGTGATCCTGATCGGGACACCTTCGTTGAGCGCGTGCGTGCTCAGGGAGCCAATCTTTATCGAGATCTGCCGTGGCGTAATCTCGATGACCCGTATGCCGTACTCGTATCTGAGATTATGCTACAACAGACTCAGGTAGCGCGGGTTGGTCGTTTCTGGACGCATTTTTTGACACAATTTCCCACTCTTGATGCGCTTGCTGCTGCCGATACGGCTGATGTGCTGGAGTTGTGGCAAGGGCTTGGTTACAACCGCCGTGCGCTGGCTCTTAAAAAGACGGCGGACAAGTGTGCAGCCGAGCGAGGAGGGGTGCTGCCCGATACGGCCGAGGAACTGGAGATGCTGCCCGGCATCGGGCCAGCTACGGCGGCTGGTGTTATAGCGTTTGCTTTTGATCGTCCCTCAATGTATCTCGAAACGAATGTGCGCACGGTGTTTTTGCACGAACTGTTTCCTGGTTGCGAGGGTGTGAGCGATAAACAACTTGCTCCGTTGGTGGCTGATACCTGCCCAGCAAGGGGCTCTCGGGCATGGTATTACGCGTTGCTAGATTATGGTTCCTACCTGAAGACGCAGGTGGTAAATCCTTCACGCCGCAGCGCGCACTACACTCGACAGAGTGTTTTTGAAGGCTCGCGTCGTCAGAAGCGTGCAGAACTCGTACGTATTGTGTTGGCTACGCCTGGCATTGATGTGGGGGAGTTGGCATCTCGTCTTGATTCATTTGAGCGGGCTGGAGGGCGTGACGGTATTGATGGGTCGGTTTTTGACAGTATCGTTGCGGATCTTGTCTCAGAGGGCTTTTTCCGCCGCGAAGGCGATATTTTTCTTCCTTGAAAGACGAGTTGTGGTAGAATCCCTCTACTCCGTGGGGGAGTAGTCGGCGCCTTGTGCGCGGCCAAGTCAACATACTGCTTCGCGTGCCGAAGCTGGCTTAAGCCTAAAATGACGAGACTCGCGGTGTGGCGCATGCGTCGCACCGTTCATTATGCAGCCGGTGCGTCTTAGCGCCGGTATTTTTTTGCCCGTAAGTCGAGACGAACGCTATGGGCAAGTTGGGGCGACTGAAGAAGACGAGAGGATACGTGCCGTGGGTTTTGTTGAATTGTTCCTAATTGCCGTAGGGCTGTCTATGGATGCTTTTGCTGTATCGATTTGTAAGGGCTTATGTATGAAGCGCCTGAACTTGCGTCAGGCTGCGGTTATTGCCTTATTTTTTGGTGGCTTTCAGGCTGCTATGCCTCTCATAGGCTGGGCGCTCGGAACGCAGTTCGAGCGATTTATTACACCAGTCGATCACTGGATTGCTTTTGTACTTTTGGCTATCATCGGAGGCAAGATGCTTTGGGATGCCTTTCACGGCGATGATGAGGGCGTTTCATGTTCGGTTGATGGTAAGCTTGATATGCGTGAGCTTACCATGATGGCTATTGCGACCAGTATCGATGCTCTTGCGGTGGGTATCACGTTTGCTTTTCTAAGCGTGGAGATAGCCCCTGCCGTAGGCCTTATTGGTATTACTACCCTTGTACTGTCTCTTGTAGGTGTGGCCGTAGGCCATCGTTTTGGCGCGCGTTATGAAAAGCCGACTACCATAGCCGGTGGTGTGGTGCTTATTCTTATAGGTCTAAAAATTTTGCTAGAACACCTCGATATTATTTCGTTTTAAAGTACCGCGCTACGCTGTACGATGGGGTAGCTTCCCAATACCTTTACTTCGCGCAGTTTGAGGCGGAGACAATTCAGCGCAGTTTGAACGGCGTGGTCATTTTCGGAACCCTCGAATTCGATGAAGAACATATAATCTCCCAGTGCTTGTTTGGTGGGGCGAGACTGGATCATCGAGAGATCAATGCCAGCAAAGGCGAACTCTGAGAGGATCATGTGGAGCGTTCCTGCGCGGTTTACCTGCAGGAAGAGAGCGAGTGATGTTTTGAGTTTCTCGCCAGAGAATACTGGTGCGTGCCCTTGTCGGCCAATGAGAGCGAATGCTGTTTGATTGCCGAAGTGGTCTTCGATGTCGCGTTCGTAGACTTGTGCCCCATAAAGATCGGCGGCGAATGCGTTGGCTATGCCGGCAACATAGGGGTCGGTGGCAGCCAGTCGAGCACTTTCTGCGGTGGATGAAGTGGTGATTGTGTTGCGGCCCGGCAGTCGTTCGCTCAGAAAACGACGGCACTGTCCAAGCCCCTGAGCATGTGAGGCAACGGTAGTTACGTCTTCAATCTTGGCATCGGGATGCATAACGAGGCAATGGTGAATGTCTAGCACTTCTTCACCTAGGATGCTGGCCGAACTTTTGAACGCGAAGTTATCAAGGGTGGCGGTGACGGATCCTTCAAGCGAGTTCTCTTTTGCAACGACACCGTATTCACATTTTCCGCGGTCGACGCAGTCGAACACTTCGTCAAATGAGGTGCACTCTAGAAGCTGAGGTTGATTGATACCGAGTCGGGCCGCGAAGGCGCGCGTCGCCTCGTCAGAGTAGGTGCCGGCAGGGCCAAGGTAGGCGAATATGGGTCCGGTGGAAATCATGATGAGGTCCTTAGGCTTTGTTTGCGTACGGGTGTGCGCCACATTGTGCACTGTGGCAGCATGGTATGGGGTTATGATAACGGTATGGGCACCTGTTCGTGCGTGGTTAAGGTCCTCTGCAGAAATCCTACAATTCTCCTGTTTTTCGATGAGTGGTATTGCATCGTACGTTTTAAGTGGGAGGTGGCCTCTTCTATGCATGTTTCTGCATAAAAATAAGCTTGACCTGCATAAAATTTGTTACGTAACAACCATTCCGTAACATTTTTAGACCATTTGCGGCTCAAATGTTGCGCTCACGTCACCGCCACGTTAGAGCTAGAAATTCTCGGGGAAAATGCATCCAGTATGTTATGTCAGACGAGAGCACCTGAGGAGGTGTGCACATGGAAACAGAGGCCACGGTTTCAGAGTTTCAGGATATGCTGTCTGCTCGCGGGGTGTCGCGACGCAGCTTCATGAAACTTTGCGGCGCCGTTGCCGCGGCTGCCGGGCTGTCTCAGCTCGCCGCTCCGCAGGTGGCGCAGGCCCTCGAGAAATCCGTGATCGGCGCGACGAAGGGGAACCTGTACCCGGTAATCTGGATCGAAGGCGCGTCATGCACGGGCTGTACCGAGTCGTTCGCCCAAGTCGAGACCCCCGATCCGGCAAGTGTCGTTTTGGAGCTGATCTCGCTCAACTATTCGGAGACGCTTTCTGCGGCTGCCGGTTGGTCGATGGAAGAGGCAAAAGAGCAGACTATCCACGCTGGTGGTTACATCCTAATTTATGAAGGCGCTGTGCTGGAAGGTTGGGGTGGACAGGCGTTGCGTGTTGCCGATAAGCCCGGTACGGAGCACTTGATTGAAGCTGCCGAGAACGCCGATGCTGTTGTTGCGTTAGGTTCTTGTGCGGTAAACGGTGGATGGATGGGTGCGAACCCGAATTCGTCCGGTGCGTTGGGTGTACAGGCGTACCTGAAGAAGGCTGGCATCGGAACGCCTGTTATTAATGTTCCTGGTTGCCCAGCGAACCCTGAGTGGCTTGTGTCTGTGCTGGTAAATGTTATCATGCTTGAGCAACTTCCGGCTTTGACGAGGGAGAACAAGCCTGCTGACATTTTTGGTCAGTCAATTCACGACAACTGCGAGCGTCGTGGACACTTCGAGAATGGCGAGTTTGTTTACCAGTTTGGCTCCGAGGAAGAGGCCAAGGGATACTGCCTGTATCCGATGGGCTGCCGTGGGCCTCAGACGATGTCCAACTGCGGTGTTGTGCTGTGGAATAATCGTCGTAGCTGGTGTGTTCAGGCCGGTTCTCCCTGCATTGGCTGCTGTGAGGCAAATCCCAATGATCCGGGTCAAAACTGGGTTGAGGTTAACACGCCATTCTACAAGCGCCATCGCGACCTGCGTATTGGCGATTGGATGGTGCAGCCTGGAACGATTGCGCTTGGCATTACCGGCATCTTGGCTGCAGCGTTGGTCGTGCACGGCTTTGGCATGAAGTTGTCTGGCCGCATGGATGGCGGTGCCGACTTCGAGAAGGTACGTTCGTGGGATGCTAAGCACCCCGAGAAATCCATTGGTAAATATGATACGGCTGCGTCCGATAAGAAGGATGAAGCTGACAACAAAGAAGAGGGGAGGTAAGCCTACATGACCCGTTCAGTCATCGACCCGATCACCCGTATCGAGGGCCATCTCCGCGTTGAGATGGAAGTAGAGAACGGCAAGGTGTCCGACGCCTGGGTATCCGGCGGCTGCTTCCGTGGTATGGAGATGGTCGTGGAGAACCGTACGCCCGAAGATGCTGCACAAATTGTGCAGCGTATCTGCGGTGTGTGCCCAGTATCTCATGCCCATTCGTCCGCCATTGCGGCCGAGAAAGCCTACGGCATCAAGATCTCGAACAATGCGCGTATTATTCGTAACTTGCTTGAAGGTGCACAGTTCCTGCATAGTCACATTCTGTGGTTTTACAACTTGGCGGCTCTCGACTATGTGAACCCGCTTAACGGCTTGAAGGCCGATCCGGCCGATGCCATTGCGCTTGCTCAGGCTGCTGGCACATCCATGAACACCGATTTCGTTGCTCTACAGAAGCGTCTTTCGACCTTTGCGGAGAACGGACAGCTGTCTATTTTCTCGGGCAACTGGTTTGACGCGGAGGATGGTACTGGCTACAAGTTGCCGCCTGAGCTCGATCTTATCTGCACGGCGCACTACTTAGAGGCTCTGCAGATGCAGGCCAAGGCTTCTCAGATCTCGGCTATCCTGGGCGGTAAGATGCCGCACGTTATGACTCTGATTCCTGGCGGCACCGCGTTTGTGCCCACCGATCAGAAGCTCGACGACCTGAAGTATCTCATCGATGAGGTATACAACTGGGTCGAGGCCACGATGATTCCTGATACTTTGGCTATTGCGCCGTACTATGCCGACGCGCTCAACTGGGGCAAGGGCTGCGGCCGCTATGTCGCCTGGGGTGTGTTCGAGAGTGAGACCATGGAGATGAAGGATCGCTACCTCCCCATGGGCGTCATTGACGACAACCTCAACCTGTCTGACGTGAAGGAAGATTTGATTACCGAGTACATGGGCCACTCATGGTACAAGGGTGAAGAAACTTTGACTTCCCCGTACTTTGTTACCGAGCCTGAGTACACGGAGTATGACGTCAAGGATCGTTACACGTGGGTTAAGTGCCCTGCTTACGACGGCAAGCCCTACGAGGCCGGCGGACTGTCTCGTATCCTCGCGGCATACAAGCGCAACGTTCCGTTCATCGTCGATCAGGTCGACGGCCTGCTTGAGGCGCTGGGCGCTCCGGGCAAAATTGGTGTCGCGCAGTCCACGCTGGGACGTACCGCTGTGCGTCAGATCGAGACGCTCTACATTGCCGGTCTGATGAAGAAATGGCTAGGCGAGCTGGTCGAGGCTCTGAAGAGCGGCGACAGCGAGTACTTCCGTGAGCCTGCCACCATCACCGGTGCTGGCACTGGCTTCTGGGAGGCTCCGCGCGGCGCGCTTTATCACTCCGAGACGGTCAAGGACGGCAAGATCGAGGGTTATCAGATTATCATTCCGACCACGTGGAATTTAGCTCCTGTCAATGCTGAGGGCGTGCATGGCCCGATGGAGCAGGCGCTTATTGGCAACCCGGTGGGAGATATCGAGAAACCCATCAATGCCCTGCGTACGGTTCATAGCTTCGACCCCTGCACGGCTTGTGCGGTTCATATTACCGAGCCGGCGACGGGTAAGAGCTTCGAAACCGTCACGAGTCCTTGGGGGGTGAAGTAACATGGCGCACTTAGCACACTATCGCGAAGCGCATCCCATGCCCTTCGTTATTACGCACTGGATTAACCTTGTTGCTATGGTTTTACTCATCGTCACGGGTTTTTGTATCCACTTCCCATTTTGGGCAGGCTTTATGGGTATTGCTCGTGGGGTGCATGTATTCTGCGGCTTTGTGCTGTTCCTGAACTGTATCATTCGCGTGATTATGGCTTTCTTTGTGAAATCTTCGCCCACGGGTGGTACGCGTAACCAGGTCACGGACTACAAAACGTGGTTGCCGCAGGCTGACAACCGTCACCAACTGGGTGCGTGGATTAAGTACTACCTGTTCCTGAAGAAAGATCATCCCCTGGGGGCGAAACTTGGCGTGCCTCAGAAGATCAGCTACCTAGCTATTCCTATCCTTATCGTTGTGATGTTCTATACGGGCCTGTGCCTGTGGGCTCCTACGATGGGCTGGGGCCTTATGGCTGGCGGCACTGATTTGGTGGGTGGCCTTATGTCGATGCGCATCATTCACTACTTCTTGATGTACGTCTTCATTTGCTTCATGTTTATCCATATCTATCTGGCAAACATTGAGGGTATTAGCCCGACGTTGCTCATGTTCTTCTGGAAAGAACATGGTGGCTTGGTGTACGACACCGAGAAGCATACGATTGTTGGCGAAGATGATATGAAGCATTCGGAAAAAGCATAACGTTTGCGGTTCCGCTAGCTTGAAGGGAGTCCGGATTTCCGGACTCCCTTTTTAGGTGGTACACTCTTTTTCTCGAGACGCGAATAGTTCTGGTCAGCTGGCAACGCAAATGGCATGTTGTGGCGAAAGTCTTTGACGCAAGGGGAGTAAGTGTGGTGACCGGGGTGGAGAATGGGGTGCGTGGGCATATGTTCGCGCTGTTTACCGTACTAGTGTGGGGAACGACGTTTGTGGCGACTAAAGTGCTGCTAACGGGTTTCTCGCCAGTGGAGATATTGTTTTATCGCTTTCTGATCGGATTTATGGTGCTGTTGGTGTTCCGGCCGAGACACGTGAAATTGGGCAACTGGCGGCAAGAGGCTCTGGTTGCGGCTGCAGGCCTCACGGGCGTGGTTCTGTATTTCTTGTTTGAGAACATTGCGCTGACCGCAACTACCGCCAGCAACGTGGGCGTTATTGTGGCAGTTAGCCCCTTTTTCACTGCAATGCTTTCAACGGTGCTGCTTAAAGACGAGCGACCCTCAGTGATATTCTTTGTGGGGTTTGCCGTTGCTATTGCTGGTATTGTTTTGATCAGCTGGAGTGGGTTGGAAACGGGCGGTCTTGGGGGAGATTTACTTGCGTTAGCGGCGGCAGCTGTTTGGTCATGTTATGCCGTGCTTACCCGCAAGCTGGGTGCGTTGTTTGAAGATCCCATCCAGGCAACAAAACGCACGTTTGCCTGGGGCCTCGTGCTTATGCTGCCAGCATTATTTCTTTTTGACATCCGCTTTGATTTGGGGCAGTTCCTCAATCCGGTTATGACAGCTAATATGCTGTTTTTAGGGGTAGGTGCTTCAGCTGCCTGCTTTGCCACCTGGGGTATTGCTGTGCGGCTATTAGGCGCGGTGAAAACGAGTGCCTACATCTATTTGGTTCCTGTCATTACCGTTGCAACATCGGTGGTAGTTTTGGGTGAGCCACTAACGCCGCCGATTGTTTTAGGTATTGTGTTAACCTGTGCGGGTTTGGCATTGTCTGAGCGCGGCAAATCGGGCGAGAGAATGCTGCCTGCGACGGACGATGCGATGAGGTGTCAGAATAAACTTTTG
>JAEWYG010000088.1 GCA_023395755.1 Actinomycetes bacterium
GGTTAATTCGAGGCTGTCATGGACGAGTTCGGCGTGATCGGTGGCAGTGTTAGGCATCGTTAAGGTAGCTTGCATAAAGAGCGTGCTGGCCCATTCTCGACAATACCGGTTGTAATATGCTTTCACGCGTTTTCTTGCTTCGCATACGCTAAGCATGCTAGTTGCCATGGGTTTCGACATCCTTTGCATCCCGGGCACCCTCAAACCCTTCGGCCTCTTCCACTTCTTCGATGTCCTCAGCAAAACTGACGGGTGAAAGCGAGGAATGCTTCGAATCTTTGCAGGTGGTAACCGCAATAGCACCAAGGTAGGGTGCAAGTACGGTTACAAGCTTGTAAGGTGTGGCTAAAATCATATGAAAGCCGAATACCTGGAAAATATCCATGGCGATGCGTGCAAAAGCGGGGTCTGCCTTATCGAAGGCTTCGTCGAGCACTACTGTTCCGAAGCGAGGAGCAGGTTGAGCCTCATCGGCAAGCTGATAGCGCAGAGCGGCGGCAAGGCAGAAAATGACCAGTTTTTGCTTTTGACCGCCCGAGAGCCCCGTGTCGGAGCTATGTACGTTTACCACGTTGCCATCGGCGTCGATTTCGTTGGCGATGAAACTGACGTGTTGGCGGGTGTCAAGACAGGCTTTGCGCCACGTGACATCAGCGTATTCGCTCGACTTCAGGCGCTTGATAATGTCGTTTGTCTTGTTGAATCGTTTTTCTGCCGCAGCAATGTCGTTTTCGTCCCATGTGCCTCGCGTAATTTCCTTCAATTTGTCCAAGAAATCAAGCACTTGCGCACTTTTCGCATCTTTGGCTTTGATTTGTAAATGGGTGGCGGGGCTGTACTTTGAAAGGCTTAAAGAACTATTGACGGGTATGAGCTTGTCCTGCACTTCACGGAAGGCGTGGCGAATAGTCGAGGCGATTACCGTGATTTGGTCTTGCCCGAAGTCATGCAACACGTGAAGGAACCGCTGCTCGTAGTCGGGCAGTCCCGTTGCCTTGATTTGGTGGTACATGGCAAGGTAGGCATCTATATCGTCAAAGGTGGTGGTTAAATCGGCGCTTTCGAGAGGCCATCGCTGATGGTAGTCATGCTCGATGCGTTCGGCGGCGTTGCGCGTTTTCTGTTCTTCGCTTTGCGCTTGTACGCGCTTGGTGTAAAGATACGATTGCACTTCGGTGCTTGTTTGGTACACCTCCTGTACGGAGCGATCGAAAGTTCTATTGACCTTCTGAAACAGGCTGTGTAGTTGGTTGGCTTCGTTGGAAGTTGGGGCTTTGAACTTCTGTATGCGCTCCGTTTGTTGGGCGGCCTGTTGTGCTAAGGCGGCAAGGTCGTGGGTGTTTCGCTCCTTTTCAAGCTGGGCTTTGTTGGCGGCGGCATCGGCGGCCTCGCTGCGTTGGCGGGCATCATCCCTTAACGCCATGGCTTCTTCAAGTTTGGTATTGCCGCTGCTCAATTGTCTGTAGAAGGCTTTTGCTTTGAGATATTCATCCTCAACGGAAGCGATGTCGTAGTTGATCCAGTCGCTTTCATCGAGTTGGGTTTTGGCACGCTGTAGATCGCGCGCCCGTTGGGTTTTTTCGGAAAGAGCCTGTGCGGTTTTGCGGGCTTCCACCAGCTGCTTTTGCAATGTTTCGAGCTGCAGGGAGAACTGTTCGATTTTGCCGTCGTTGTCGTAGCCCAGCACCCAACGAGTTTGGTCGTCAAGTGGGTGGCGATCGTCTTTCACGTAGCGATTTTCTCGTTTGATCTGCCCGGCAATTGTCAGAGCGAAACGGTGGTTGCTTAAGTCGTCGGAAGAGTCGACGCAGGCGTAGTCGTATCTTTCGCGCAGATGACAGCTTGTCCAATGCGAGAACTCCGGATGCTTCGCATGCTGCTTGACGGAAAGGCGGTTTACCAGCGATAGCTGCCCAAAGGAGCGTTTGGGAACCTCGACCTCTGTGGGTACTGAGATAAACTCCAGGCGTGTTCCCAAGTGGTGGGACTCGACGTAGCGGGACACGGCGGATATGTTGCGCGACGAAACGAGCAGTGTTTTTGCGCCGTTTTCCAGCAGTCGCTCTATCGCTCCGCGCCACGAATCGTATTCAGGCTTAACGCTTACCAGTTCTCCGACGAAGGGAAGGTTTGTTGCGTCGATTCCTAAGTGAAGTGCGATGGCTTCTCTTACGCGGTTCAGTTTTTGTGGGATATTGGTTTGCCTTTGCCGCAGATAACGGAGCTCTTCTTGAGCGCTTTCGATGCGCCCCTGCAAATCGGGGACACGTCCGTAGCTGCGATAGTGATCATCGCGATTGGTGTCTTGCTCCACCTGTGCTTCGGCGGCTTTGCTGCCGAGGTCGCGGCGTAGCTCCTGCCATTCGGCATAGGTGCGGGGTAACTCCTCTATCTGAGCGCATCGCAAGTCAATAAGAAGGCGCTCTCGATTGATGCGCACTTGATCGTGTTGCTTTTCGTAGGTGAGCAGTTGGGATTCGGCAAGGTCGAGCGCGCCGCCACCTGCTTCTCCCAAGGCGCGTTGTGCCTGATCGAGCGCTTGGCGGGCGAATTGCTGTTCGGCGTGTGCAGAGTTGAGAGCTTCTTGTAACTGATCTCCTTTGCTTAAAAGCGTGGCGCATTCGCGTTCGGTTACCTCAAAAGCAAACTGCGCTGTGCAGCCCGAAAGACAGTCGGTTAGCCGTTTCATTTCTTCGGCGCGATCAGCCGCCTGAGTATTTCGTTTCCCTATTTCCACGAGCGGCTCGAGGTGGCGCATTTGTTCTCGCTGGCTTACGACGCCAGCATGGGCTTGGGAAAGAGCGGTGAACTGCTCAACTGCATCCTCGGCCTGATCGAAGGTTTTTGGCCGGTCGAGCATGAAGTTGCGGAACAGTTCGTCAAGTGATCCGAAATTTTTTGCCGCCTGGGTTTTGTGAAGCAGCTCAAGTGTTTTGGGCCCAGAAATTCCCAACTGACGACAGAGTGCCGCTTCGAAGGCACTGTGCTCGCGAAATACTTGGGTGCCTGCTGGGCATGCGGCCTTCAGTCGTTTCGAGTCGATACCGTTTACGGCAAAGGCTTCGAATTCTGGCAGGGTAACCGTTCCGCGAATGACGGCGAACGCCTGGCTGAGGCCTTCAGTTGAATTGCTGCCCGCTTTTAGATTAAATAAAGCAAGCAGATTGACCGGCTCGTTGGGGTGCGCTTGTGGCGAAGAGCTCTGTGCAGGTGATCCGTCGTTCTCCTCAAGACCGTTTTCGTAGCGCAGCATGATTCCGCTCCATGTTGCAGTGCGTGGGCGCAAAAAACTGCTCGCGATTTCACCGCTGCTATTTTCCTCGTGCTTGTAGGCTCCGCGGATGTAGCTTGGTGGCGTGCGGTCTTCCCCTTTACTCGACCCGCTGCGTGCCGCAGCGTTGAGGTGTCGGTTGCGCGGGGGAGTGAGCACCATGGTTATCGCGTCGAGCAGCGACGACTTTCCCGACCCCGAGGCGCCGGTAATGAGCAGTCCCTTGCGATGGACATCGAGTGAGTGGTATCCGCAAAACGTACCCCAGTTGGCCACCTCGACACGGGCGAGTCGCCATTGGCCAAGATGTCCTTCAGCAAGCAAGGGATCTTCGGGCCATTCGTCGGTTAGGAAGCCGAATCTTAATTGTTCAGTGGGAGCAGATTCGAATTCGATCATACGTCTTCCTCGTTTTCTACTTCTTCGGGGCGTTGGTCGTCCACTAAGAACTCGCCGCCGTGCGGGTGCTCTTTGGCGGCATCTTCGAGCAGTTCGTCGAAAGCTGCGTTGACGGCTTCGGCATCCTCGACGCTAAAAATAAGCTTAAGCACCGGGGATACCTCAAAGCGCTCGGGCGTGTCGGTTTTGAGTAGTATGCCGTTGGTGATGAACTTATTCCATGAGCTGTCAAGTTTTTTGCGAAAAGCCGCTTCGTCGGTTTTCGCCAGGGGACGGTATTGTGCAAGGGTGCCGTAGGTTTCCTCGCGGCCTACAAACGTGCGCCCAACGCTTCCCACCAGCTCGCGGCGCAGCATAAGCACGAGAATGGTGTCGATAAGGGTGAGTGGTTGCGACCGGACGGCTTTAGGAATGCGCGTATCGGGTGCTGGTGCATTCTGTGCAAAAGCAATGCCATCATCCTCTTTGACGACGAGGGTAAGAAATAAATCGGCCAGGCGCGAAGCAATGAGGGGGCGATCGTTGAGCAGGGCTCGCCACAGGTCTTTATTGGTATCGGCGGTGATCATGGGGCCGCGCACAAGCTGAAGCAGAGCGCGCCGGGCATCGAGTTCAAGCGTGCCAAGATCCCCGGGCCACAGGCCGATGTTCTCGTCGATATCTTCTTCGGGAAGGGCGGGGGCCTGTTCGTCAACAGGGGAGGTCATGCGTACACCTTTCTATTGAATGCGAGGTGGGGTATGGTTGCGCGAAATGCTCGCCCATTGTCGTCTATCCAAGGAACCGTCTCGCTTCCTTCATATTGCTGGCCCTGTTCAAGTCCAAGAACTACCAGGCCTACGATGCTAGCGATACCTTGGGTTGGGGGAAATGTGGTCAAGATATCTTTGACTGTTGCCCCAAACGAGCTGCGGAAGGTTTCTCCGCCTACGTGCACTTCAAGGCTGCTTAAGCAGTCATTGACGTTTTGTGCCAGCTCGAAAAAATCAATTTCCGTTTCTCGCGCAATTTCCCGCAGCTGTTCGAAGGTTATTTCTTCTGGTTCGGAAACGACAGCATCACTGAGAGGGACAGCTTGGTTCTCTGTGGGATTTTTCAGCTTCCAGCGGGAGATCGGAGCTATGTGAACAGAGGTAAGGTTTAGCTCGTCGCGCAGGAGGTAGGTGGATGGGTAGTATTCGACCATACGATGGGCTCGTCCCAAAGCGCGGTCGATGTGCTTTTTTAGGGCGCGCTCCTTCTGGTAGTTTTGGCTTTGCACGAAACGTCGCAAACCGTGGGCGAACGACGTCATAACTCCGTTTACCTCTTGGCTTTGGTCGATAAAAACTTGCATGAGACCTCGAAGGAATCGCCGGTCTTCAGGACTGAGTTCTGTTGCAAAAGCGCATTCCAGAATGGAATCGATGTCGTCTTGTAAGGTTTCGGAGAGGTCGGCGTTGCGCAAGAGAGAATAAAAGCCTTTGAATGATTGTCCCGAGGCGGTTTGCGCTATTTCATCAACGCCGTCGAAAATATCGGCAAGTATCTCTTTGTGACCTTCGTCATAGTTGATAATAGTGTCGTAGAGGGAGCGATTGATCTGCTCGAAGTCGTTGCGGACATGGACAAAGTCAACAGGAATTTCACGTGCGAGGTTTACGATGTCGCGTGCTTTTTCGAGGGCTTTTTCTTCGTCGATCACTTCAAGTTTGCCCTGGTCGAGTAGGTTGAGCTGTTCATCCAGGCGAGCGCGTTCTTCAAGTAAGGCCTGTCGACGATGTTCTTCGTTATCGTCGGTTGCCAGCGCCAAGCTGCTAATTTGATCGATGATCAGTCCTAGGCGCGATTGCGTTGCTGTACGATGTGGCTGCATGAGGCGCTTGGCGTACTGGATGGCAGCAAGGGCTCCGCTGGAAAGCTCGTAGGTTTCCTGACGCGATTGCGGCACGGGTCGCCTGATGAGGTACCCATCAGCGCGCCATTTTTCGCAGTATGCCTGTGCGGATCGCCTGACTTCGATGGAAGTGCGAAAGCGGATGTCCTCAAGGTCGATATCGACAAGGCTGATGAATTCAGGAACCGCGATGCGGCGGACGTTACCTGTGAAATGGGCGTCGAGGATGGCGATGACAAGGGGTGCACGCTTCGAACGAAGGAGCTTCCAGGCAATATTTTCATTTTGGAGTTGTTGGAGACGAAGGGTAGTCGATGTTGCCGACAAGTTAAAACTCCCTTCATGCGGAAGGTGGTAGCGCTATCGACGCACTTTCAAATTTGCACGTTATGATAGCAGAGTGGGAAGTAGGATATTTGACAACTTGTTTGGCTGGACGATTCTGTGGGATGTGGGATGTGGTTGCTCGTCAGTACGAGTGCTTTTTGCGGAACATCAAATAATTTTAAGAGGTGTTGATGGTATAGAGGGTGTCGGTACGTGTGCCGTATGCATGTTGTATGCATGCTGTAATACTTATGATTTACTACATTGCGACAATGGAAAACGAACTCGACAAGTGGTATCGTCGTGCGTGTGCGAGGCAAGACGTCGATATCGGTGGGGAAACGAGTTTTGCGTGTTCAATATGCTTACGACAAGCTATCTCTTCCTTGGTGGTACTGGCTCTGGTGCGCTGGTTGTGCTGAGCGTGCTGGAGTGCGCAAATGCACGGCGGCGTTCCGCAGACCCGCGCGGTGGTCGTAATCGCTTTGAGTGCGCGTTTTCTCTTCCCGACGAGTTCTTCACGCGTTGTTGGCCCCTCTGCTTTGTCGTTTTGGCGTTGGGCATGTTGTGCCTCCTGGCGGATCTGGGCCGACCGGATCGACTACTGGGTTTGTTAGTGTCGCCAGAGTTGTCGGCTATTTCGGTAGGTGCCTATGCGTTGGCTATTGCGCTCGCCTGCGCAGGAGCGTTTTCATTGACCTCTCTGTTTGATGGCGTGCGCATAGGGCCGGTTACCGTATACCTCTTGGCGGGCATTGGTGTGGCGGCCGGTATGGCGACGATGGCGTATACGGGTGTATTACTGCAAAGTCTAGCTTCGGTGTTGTTTTGGCGAACGCCGCTGTTGCCGCTGTTGTTCATGTTGTCGGCAGCATCGTGCGGCATAGCGTGCGTATTCTTGGGTGCTGCGTTCGTCGAGGTGCGCCAGCCGTTCGTGCGGCCATTGGTGCTTCTGGCGCGTATTGATGGAGTGGTCATCGTTGCCGAGGCACTGTGCTTGATGGTATACCTGATGTTCTCGAGTGTTGGCGGTGGTACGCGTCTTGCGGTCGAGGCGTTGGTTGCGGGTGAACTGGCCCCATTATTCTGGGGTGGTATGGTGGCGGGCGGGATGGTGCTGCCCTTTACGCTTGAACGGTTTATTACGCACGGCAATAGCCGTTCGCAATTTGTGTGGATTGCGGCATCATTGCTGGTAGGGGGGTTTGTGCTGCGCTTTTGTATTGTGGGAGTAGCGGTCTACGACGTAACGCAGATGCCGAATCTGCTGTATGGCTTGGTTTTAGAATAACGAAAGGCGAGAATCCATGAACCGACGCAAAGCAAACCGCGTACTGAGGGATGCGCCCTATGCCTTCAATGACAAAGAAGCCGAGATTCGCGCGGCCACAACTTATGTGCCACGCAAATCGTCGCGCAACGGAGCGCTTATTTTCAGCATTACGGTGTTCATTGCGACCTGTGCAGTAGTGCTTGGCGTTTTCTATGTGGCGACAGGTGCTATAGGGTTGGAGGCCGTTGTCTTCATGCTGTTGGCTGCGCTTTTGGTGCTGTCATCAACTCATATCGCGTTGAGCTGGGAAAAAGTGGTCGTACTGCGGCTCGGAAAATTGAATCGCGTGGTGGGGCCGGGCTTGTACTTCACCATCCCTATCATTGAGCATGGAACGATTCGGGTGGATCAGCGCACTATTGCCACTCCCTTTTATGCCGAGAAAACGCTTACGGCAGACTTGGTGCCGGTAAACATCGATGCCGTGCTGTTCTGGGTGGTGTGGGATGCGGAGAAGGCCTGCACCGAAGTAGAAGATTATTATGCGGCCGTGTCGTTCTTGGCTCAGACCGCCTTGCGCGAGGCGGTGGGCCGCTCGACTGTGGCCGAGGTGGCCCTGCGCCGCGACCAGCTGGACGTGGAGATAAAGGAAGATATCGAGAAGGAGGCTGCCAGCTGGGGTGTAGACATCATCTCGGTGAAGGTACGCGACATCGTTATTCCTGATGAACTTCAGGAAGCAATGTCTCTTGAAGCTCAAGCCGATCGCGAAAAGAACGCCCGCATGGCAGTGGTGAGCGCCGAGGCGGATATTGCCGAGATGCTTCAAGAGGCAGCAGGAGTGTACGGCGACCCAGAGGCGGCACTGCGTCTGCGCACGCTGCTTTTGCAGTACGATACGGTGAAACAGTCGAAAAGTGCCGTGGTAACGTTGCCAAGCTCGCTTTCGGGGGGCGATGGAGGCTCGAGTGGTTCTGGCAACTCTGTGATAGACAAAGTGCTTGACGGATTGAAGGGTTAGCAAGATGAGGAACGAGAAAAAGGTTATCTCCATGGACGAGCGCACTGACAACGACTGGGATAAGTTGCTTGACGGGTCTTCCCTGGGCGGCATCGAGTCGCTCGAGATCGACTACGACAGCGGCCTGCCCGTGTGGATGCAGGTGAAGAACCGGCTTTCGTATCTTATCGCGTCTGGTGAATATTTCGCCGGAGACCGGCTGCCCACGGTGCGTGCGTTAGCGGTGGACCTAGATATTAGCTACAACACGGTGAATCGCGCCTACATGGATTTGGAGCGTGAGGGTTACATCTCTACGCGCAAGGGCAGAGGGACGTTCGTGGCTGAGATCGACGCCAAGATGATCCCCGCTATCGACGAAACGGTGACCGCACTGGCCGACGAAATGATCCGTGCTGGCGCGAACGCAGGCATGAGCGACGATGCAATTCTGTCGATGGTGCGCAGTCGTATCGAGCACAAACGGTTTAAAGATGGGGTTTAAACGGCACTTGAGCGGCGCTAATCACTTGCCGCCACTTGAGCTAGCAAGCACCTTCTCTCTTGAATTGTTCCGTTCGAGATAATAACACCACCTTAGCTTGTAATTATTCCGATCACAATAATCTATGCAGAGGTTGACGAAATTATTGCGCTCGGCATAAAAATAAGCTATAGTCACAGAATTATCTCGAACGCGATAATTGGAGCTCATGTGAAAGTGTTTGATGCAAAACTATTCGGACAAGAAATTCGACGCAGACGCAAAGCCTTAGGCTATACCCAAACCGAGGTTGCTCAGGTGTGTTGCGTTGGCGTGATGTTCATTTCGGAACTCGAACGCGGAAAAGAAACGGCTCAACTGGGCAAAGCGATTCTAGTTGCAAATATGCTCGGTATGGACATACTCCTAAAAGATAGAGGCATCGCTTAATGAGGCTATTGGTCACGGGAAATAGAAGGGGTGTTCTGCCTCGTTGGCATAGTGGAAACTGTTCCGCGGAAAGAGGAGCAGTTTTCTTACGCTGCCGATTTTGTTGAAGAGCACCCGGATTCCGATTTGTCGATTGCCCTTCCTGTGCGCCTAGAGCCTTATCCTGCGCGGCAAACGCGAGCCTTTTCCAGTAACCTATTGCCTGAAGGCGAGGCTCTCGCTGCAGTGTCAAGAGCATTAGAAATGCGTAGTACGTCGTACCTGCAAATTCTTAATGCCCTCGGGAGTGAGTGTGTGGGTGCGGTTAAGGTTAAATCCGAAAACGCCGATCATGGGGAAGCCTTCGGGTACGACCCTTTATCTCGCGAAGAACTTGCTCTTGGTGTGAGGGACAGTAACTCAGAAATGGCTCTTCTGCAAATTGGGTCGAGACTGTCACTTGCGGGCGCTCAATCTAAAGTGGGTCTGTATGTTGAGCGGGTAGAGAACTCTTTTTCGTATTATGTTCCTCGCGGAGGGTCGGCTTCGACGCATATTGTCAAGTCGAACAACAGGCAATTTGAGGCGTTGACCGAGAATGAGTATTGCTGCTTGAAGCTGGCTGAGGTCTGCGGTTTGAAGGTCCCACGCGCGTTTATCGACATTCTTGCAGATGATGCGCCTGCTTTGGTGATCGAGCGCTTTGACCGTGAAATTGAAGATACGTCATGTGGCGAAGGTGTGTATCTTGCGGTGCGAAGGAAACACCAGGAAGATTTTTGCCAGGCACTGGGTAAGTTGCCGAACCAAAAATATGAGACTTCCGGACAAAGCTACGCAAAACAGGTGCGGGATATTCTTTTTCGTCGCTCAAGTGATCCAGTTGGCGATTCATCGGCGCTGGTGAAAGCGCTGATATTCAATGTAGTGATCGGGAATTGCGATGCCCACCTGAAGAACTATTCCTTGCTCAAGACCAACGATTGGGCGCATTGCTCGCTTGCGCCGTTCTACGATTTGGTTTCTACGGTGGTGTATGAGGGTCTCGATCGTCGCATGGCAATGAGAATTGGATCGGCGAACAAAGTGGATGATGTTGTCTATAGCGATCTTCTTCTCTTGGCGCAAGAACTCGGCCACGATAAAGCTCTGGTGCAAACAGCTTTTGAGGAAATTGCGCAGGGGGTTTGCGAGTATTTGAAAGATATTGTTGGTGAGGCTGAAGAGGTGTTTTCCGTAAGTTCGAACAAGCTCCAGCGTCTTGTGCGGTTTGCGAACAAGCAGGTTGATAGGCTTATGCTTGGGTGAGTATGCCTCTCTGAGCGTGGGACGTTTAAATCTTCTTGGCTTATGCGCTCGTCTAGCAGGGACGACGTAGCGGATGTTGGAAAATGCTTCCGGCAGTCGCTAGATAGCGTGTATGAGATTTGAGGGGAATTGAGGCGGGGCCTCGAAGACGCTTTTGGGGTAGCAGCCTAAATTGCAAATGACTTAGGTTTCAAAGAAGCTCCGATGCTCGGTGAGCGAATTTGTCGTGACGCACAACCTCGCTTGCGTGTGGTTTCCTAAGAAGGGTACTTTGTTTAACTGGTGAAATATGCATTAGCATTGTTTAGGGTGGGGACCTAGAGTCTGATATAGAACGATATCCTCAAAGTAATCTAATCGAATAGTTTGATTGTCGCAAGTCATTGTGATAATGTGACAGTTATAAGGATTTGGCCAATTCTTATCAGGTACGTAATGGGGGATATCCTGTAGGATGGCGTTTGTGGGTGGCCATCGGCGGTTTAGCTTGGTCATCCCGCAAGAACGAAGGGGATATCCTGACGAATCTTTGATGACGAATCTTTGAGGAGGAGAAATGTCAGGTACGAACGGCTCGCAAGGCGGGCTTACGCGTAGAAGCTTTCTCAAGACAACCGGTGCGGTTGCTGGGGTTGCGGCAGTTGCTGGCATCGCATCGCCGGCAAGTGCTCTTGCAGAGGATACGGCTGCTCAAACCAGCGCTGGCGAGCAGTTATTCAACTGTGCATGTCGCTCGAATTGCATGGGGGCATGCAATTTTAATGCACACGTTCGCGATGGAAAGCTGCTTAAGCTTACTCCTGCCGCCTACCCGGATGACGGCTATCGTGGAAGCTGCCTAAAGGGCATTTCATACGTAGAGCGTATCTACAGTCCTACGCGAATAAAGTTTCCCATGCGCCGTGCGGGTGAGCGTGGTGAAAATAATTGGGAGCGCATCAGCTGGGATGAGGCTGTCAACGAAATCGCGGAGAAGTTTAAATCCATCAGCGACAAATACGGACCGAAAGCCGTGGTCTTTGATTCAGCATCTGGGCAGTATGGATTCTTAAATGGCATCTACAATCCGCTTAGTCGCCTCTGCGCGGTAATGGGTTCTACAAAGCTCGCGGTAAGCTATGACTATGCGGCTGGGCATGGAATTGACCGTGTGCTCGGTACGGGTGATTGGGCGTACTGCAACGAGCCGAAAAGTGTGCTCGACTCCTCACTAGTTGTTATATGGGGGACCAACCCCGTGCTTTGTGCACCCCAGAATTGGCGCTGGATTCAATGGGCTCGCGAAAAAGGGACGCGTGTTATCGACATCGATCCTATAAAGTCGGCGACGGCTCATCGTGCTGATGAGTGGATTCCCGTCACTCCTGGTCATGATGGCTACTTGGCACTTTCCATGTGTAATTATATCATCGAAAACAAACTCATCAACACCGAATTTCTGGTGAAGCAAAGTACCGCGTGCTTCTTAGTGCGTCGGGATACTAAAAAGCATGTGCGGAAAAGCGACTATGAAGAAGTGGCGACCGATCCAGTCACCAAAAAACCTGTCGACGATTTCTATGTATGGGACAATGCGACCAATGCCCTTACCCTTGTTGGTGCTGCGCAGGACCCGGCGATGGAGGGCTCCTTTTCTACACCTGATGGGGTTGAGGTTGATACTGCTTTCTCGCTGCTCAAGAAAGAGCTTAGTCAATACAGCGTTGCGAAAGCCAGCGAGCTCACGGGTGTTCCGGAACAACGCATCGTGAAGCTTGCGGAGGAGTTTGCAAGCGAGCGTGCTGTTTCGGTTAATATTACGTACGGACTTGACCACTATGTGAACGGCTACCAGAACACCTGGGCAATCGCGACTCTTTTGGCTCTTACCGGCCAATGCTGCCGTGATGGTGCAGGATTTACGGGAGTATTCACTGCCACCTATTCTCCTAATATTATGGCAGTGTGGACGGGTACACCTGAATTTAAGGAGCTTAATTCGCAAATCCCCAATGCCCTAGTAGCTGACGTTTTCGACTCTCAAAAACTTGAAGGGAAAGATTACCCACTCAAGGCAATGATCTCTTATTGCTCAAGTCTGCTGAGCAACCAGCCGTCTCAAAAAGAGTGGATGGAGAAAGTGCTTCCCAACATCGATTTTTGGGTTGTGCTTGACACGGAATTCCACGATTC
>JAEWYG010000233.1 GCA_023395755.1 Actinomycetes bacterium
CGGATGACGCGCGCCGTGTAGCGACGGCAACGGGAAGAATCGACAATGTCAACAGACACTAGGTCTGCCGTAGGGGTTGCGGATGCATCTTCCACCAAATCAAGCGCCGGATATGTCACATCAGTGCGGTACATAGCGCCCACCTCGCGGGCCATACCTGCCACCGATAGGCAATCGGGACGATTTGGCGTAACCTCGAGGTCAAGTACCGTATCGGAAAGCTGCGCATATTCAGCAAATGGTACGCCAACAGGTGTGCTCTCAGGCAGAATCATAATACCCTCATGATCGCTCCCCAGCCCCAGTTCGCGCGCCGAGCAATTCATACCCATGCTGGTCACACCGCGCAGTTTCGATTTCTTTATCTTGAAATCGCCCGGCAAAACTGCCCCCACCATGGCGCAAACAATATGGTCGCCAGCATTAAAGTTCTGCGCGCCACACACGATTTGCAGCGGTTCAGGGCTGCCATTAGTACCTAGGTTATGCATGCCCACGTCCACCGTGGTAACCCACAGATGGTCAGAGTCGGGATGCTGCTCTTTTTTGAGTACCTGGGCCGTAACAATATGATCGAATGCCGCGCCCACCTTCTCTACTGCCTCAACGCCCGTACCCGTCAAGTCGAGCCGGTCGCAAAACGCCTTCACATCGGTAGGCACTTCAACGTATTCACTTAACCATTTAAGAGATATCTTCATGTTGACTTCTTCCTCTTGGTACCACTGGCTGTTCACCCTGTCGCCGAGGCCGACCGCACCGTCGGCTGTTCTGTCGCTTACGCAACAACAGAACCTAAAATTGCCTCAGGAAGCGCATGTCTCCTTCGAGTAACATACGCAGATCGGGAACGTTGTACTTCAAGCAGGCAACGCGCTCGACACCCATACCAAACGCAAAGCCCGAGTATTCCTCCGGGTCAATGCCCGAATAGCGCAGCACATTCGGATCGACCATACCGCACCCAAGAATTTCCAGCCAGCCAGTACCCTTACAGAAGCGACAACCCTCGCCGTGGCAAATACCACAGCTCACGTCCACCTCAGCCGAAGGTTCCGTGAACGGGAAGTAATGTGCGCGAAATCGCGTCTTGCGCTCCTCCCCAAACATCTGCTTGCAAAAGTAATCCAACGTACCTTTGAGGTCGCCAAACGTAATGCCCTTATCTACCACCAAGCCTTCAATCTGCGTGAATTGTGGCAAATGGCTCGGATCGGCTATATCACGACGGTATACCTTACCGGGAGCAATAATATAGATAGGCGGCTGCTGATCTTCCATAGCGTGAACCTGCACACCGGAGGTTTGCGTTCGAAGCAACACATCAGACTCGCCACGCACAGCAGCTTCATCACCAGACCGATCTACCACATAGAACGTGTCGGCCAAACTACGGCTGGGATGGTCTGCGGGGGCATTAAGCGCCTCGAAATTATAATAGTCGGTTTCCACCTCGGGGCCTTGCGCCACGGTATAACCCAACCCGAGAAACACCTCGGAGATTTCGTCGGTAATGCGGTTGATGAGATGGCGCGTACCCATCTGCTGGGCACGACCAGGCAACGTTACGTCCACCGCGGCCGCATCGATCGCAGCTTCTAATTCGGCAGCATCGAGGGCGTTCTTACGCGCGGCTAATGCCTCCTCGACGACAACACGTACTTCGTTTACTGTCTTGCCTACAGCGGCACGTTCCTCTTTTGGAACCTGCCCCATCTGCCGAAGATAACCCGTGAGGGTGCCCGCCTTGCCTAGCACGCCTACGCGCACCTGCTCCAGTGCCGCCGACGTGTCCGCCGTCGCAATTGCACCAAGCGTCTGCTCACGCAACGCGATCAGTTCATCTGCCATCGCCATATGCTCACCCTTTCGTCTCGTCACCCTGCCCAGCCGCAGAGCATAAAAAAGCCCGCTCTTGTCCCTGTTGTCCAAGGACGAGAGCGGGCTCTCGCGGTACCACCTCGGTTGACGACTTGCTGCGCCTACAGCCTCAACAAGCTGCATGCAATCAGGTCGCCCTCTCTTGTGCTCGATAACGGGAGCATCCGGCGCCGCCTACTACTTCGTCTTGCTGAGTCATGCCTTAAGGCACACCTGAGCATCCGCATTCAGCCACGCTGCTCGGAAGGGAATCGTCGCGTATGCCGTCCGGGCTCTTGCAGCCGGTGAAGCCCGTCTCTGCTGGCGGCATCAATATCGCAGCGCTGTCTTCGTCAAAGCAGTTCCGTATTCATGATGTAACGGTAGAGTATAGCGCATTTGCTATGAACCGATGGTGAATTTCACAAGCCTCGCCAAAACACGGATACCAGCAAGCCACGGTTGATTCTTGGACTGGCCAGAACAACGACCGATCACGTTCGGGAAAGACCCCCGAACGTGCTACAGGAACCGATAGCTTACGGTGCGCAGACCCCAGTCGTTACAGGAAGAGAAGCCGAACGCCTTCCATACACCGGGCTGCAAATCCAATACCCGGCTTCCACCTCCCATACCGCCGCAATCATTTACGGTAGCCAATACCGTCATACCGCCGTAGGATATCTCGACGGTACGCCCGTAATACTGCCAATAACGCGGCCACGCCATGGGGACAGCAACCCCCATAGACCAATCGTCACATACTGCACCCGTAGCTGTTGTACCCGGATTAGGAGTGTAAGGATCTGTCGACCCACCGTAAGCCGAAGCTGTCCCCGTCGACCAACCGATCTCACTTCCCCCCGTATTTCCCCCCGAATCGGGCCCAGGAGTCGGAGGTGTTGGGTCGGGGTTTGGCTGAATGGGAGTTTCTGGAGCATCGGGACGTTCAACCGTGTTGGCATCTTCACTGACAACCGGTTCGGTTACCGCACCCTGTGCGGCCATCTCATCGGCCTTCTGCTTTAGTTCAGCCAACCGCGTTGCATAGTCATCCTTAGCCCCCTGCAGCTGAGACGTCGCATCGGAAACCACCTGGTCGGCTTCTGTTTTCTTCGCCGCTATCTCCGAAAGCTTCTTATCCTGTTCGTCTTTTTGTGCGTTCAGCTCTTCTACGATGGCTTCAAATTGCCGAGAGAGCTCTTTTTGCTGTTCAATTATCTGAGCTTGATACTGAGTAACCGTGGAAAGATAATACAGATTGCGCACCAGCTCGTCGAAATCAGCCGCCTCGAGCACAAGTGTTACTAGCGACTGAGTTGAGCTACTGCGGTATTCAAACTTGGCTGTTTTACCTAAGGTGGCACGCCCCTCAATCACTGCTTGCTGTGCCTCCATAGCTTGCGCAGCAGTTTGGTTGATACGATCCTGCAACGCAGCAGCATCCTGTTCGAGAGCAGCACTTTGCGTGACAAGATTGTGCATACGCAACTCGGCACCATCGAGTGTTGTCTGAGCCTCGTCAACTGCTTGTTGCTGCACCACTGCATCGGCAGCCTCGTCAGCCTGAGCCTTTCCCGAAAGAAACGGCATCATGCCGCAAACCAGCACTACTGCGAGTAGCCAACACATAGCTTGACGAATCCGAGAAGGGCTGTGTTTTCGAAGCGTACACGGCAGTGCATTTAGCTCAGCCGTTAAAGGTACCTTAGATTCCATAGCATACCCCTAGGCCGCAAGCAGCCGGTCATGCGCTGCAGCCAGCGCGGCGATCAGGTTCTTAATAAGCGGTTCATGGTCAGTAAAGTACTCGTCATCATAATCGGCATCAGACATAACAGCAACAAGATAGTCGCCCGACGAGCCCTGCACAATACCTGCATCATTGAGGGCTCCCATATCAAACCCAGGAGCATCAATCTCATAGCCCGGCTTTGACAACACCCGATGACTGGCGCCCAAAGCCTGTCGAATAAACGAGGTGCCGGTTCGCGAAAGTAAATCTTCGCTGAAAGGCGCATTCATACTGCCACTCTTCAGATATCCACCCACATTCAACCAAAGTTTTGCCAAGTCGCGGGGAGTATAAAACGGGTACCACTCCCCCTGCCATGCCGAGGCATCTACACCAGCCGCCGCGGCCCACTCCTCAAACCCATCGCTGTAGTTTTCGCGCAGGAGCGCGTAACCCGTATTATCGGAATACACGATAGTATTGGAGAGTACCGTACCGAGATCGTAGATATCCACATCGTCGGAAGCCATGATGCCCGTACCTTCATGTACCGCATCTTCAAAAACCTCGTCAGTCAGCGCAGCCTGCCCTTTATCTAGGTACTCCTGGGCGATATAAGCGACATAGGGGGCTTTAATAGTGCTGGCCGAAAAGATAGCAGTGTCAGCGTTATATCCCAAACCTCGTTCCGTTTTGAAATCGTACACCACAAAACCTACCTCCCAACCGGCATCGCCAAACGCAGCAAGCGCCGCCGCAACTTCAGGAGTATCGCTCACACCGAGCGCACGCTGAGAGCCCAATGCCTCAAAGAGATTGATCTCTGTCGTAGCCGAAGCCGCATCCAGAGCAGTGCGAGTTGTTTCGTATTTGGCCGATGAGTACGCTTCCGATCGGGCAGAAGTCTCGTCTTCGCGAAAGATGCCCATCAAGTCTTGCACCCCCTCTAAAGGGGAAGCAGGCTCTTCTGGATGCACGGCCGTGGCAGTAATAAACCCTATGGCACCGAAGATTACCGCGATGGAACACAGAGCCCCCACCATAACCTTCGACCAACCCGGAAGATGTCTCAACCACCGAATAGCCCGCCTCTTTACCGTTGAAAGACCTTGAGACACGCAACTCCTTCATCGATTGACCTGCTTGTAGTTTTCTCAACATGCGCCGAAACGCCGTTCGAAGAAGTATTCCCTATCACCCTGAGGGGAGCAAGCCCGTAGAGGCCATCAACAGAGGATAGCCACCACCACTTCACAAGCTGTCCGAAGCCCCACGGAGACGAATCGCCCCGCACTCCCTGACAAACGTCGATAAAGTTGTTTAGTCTTTCGCCGTCCCCATCAAGCGTAGCATAGTGGAATACGTGAGTTTTTGAGCCAGAAGCTGCTGGGCCGTCGCAGTACGCAACGAACCTTGAGCCTTAAGGCCCTCAATTTTTTTCCGACACTAAAGCAAGCTGGAGCTCTGCTGCCTCAACCGCATCCTCAAACGCAGCAAGGCGATCGATGACGGAACCCGTATAGGTCCCCTCAACGGTACGTACAACCTCCGCTGTATCCACCGTGTAAGTTCCGTCCTCGTGCTTTGTTGTCAAACGATCCATATCGTATCCCCCTTATCGTCCATGCTAGTATGGACGAGTGTAGACCACCTCAGCGTAAACGCACCCAAACGCTGAGTCTTCCCCGACGAAAACCGCACGAAAGGCCCCTCGTGGAACCGAGCAAAACAAGCAGCATCCCTCCATCAGAACCAAGTGCTTCCCTACGCATACGTCTGGCTACCTCTGAAGACGCAGATTACATACGCGCCGTATACGCACCCTATTTATGCACGCCTATTACCTTCGAGGAGGAGCTTCCTTCTCCCGAAGCATTTCGTGCCCGCATAGCCGACATTACCTCTTTTTATCCTTGTCTTATTGTTGAACACAACGGCCACATCATCGGTTATGCCTATGCGCATCGCCAAGCCGAACGGGAAGCCTACGGCTGGAACGCAGAGCTTTCGGTATACCTCAGCACCGCGGCGCACGGCCACGGTTTGGGAAGTCTTCTGTATCGCACACTAATTAAACTGGTACGAATGCAGGGCGTGAAATGCGTCTATGCACTGGTCACCGTACCCAATACAGCAAGCGAACGCCTCCACGAGACCATTGGATTTCAGCTTATGGGAACGCAGCGTAATGCAGGATACACCTGTGATTCGTGGCGTGATGTAGCATGGTATACGCTGCCGCTTTCATCCTTCGATGCGGACCCTGCACCGGTCGTTGCCTTCCCCACCCTTGAGGACCCTGCGATATACGCCGCAATAGAGACGGCTAATCGCGAAATCACAGCACGCTTGAACTTGGGTTCGAGCTTGGGTTCGAACTCGGGCTACGCCACCCACGTAAAAGCGCCGCAGTAAGCCCAATCCGGAAAGGACTCGCACCATGCAGCAAGCGCGCCTCTTCGAGATAATTTATCTGTTAATGGAACGCTCGCCGCGTACAACCAGCGAACTAGCCCGTAGATTGGAAGTATCTGCCCGCACCGTGCGACGTGACATCGATGCGCTATCAGCCTCCGGGGTTCCCGTGTATATGACTCGCGGCAAGGGCGGTGGCGTGCACCTCATGGAGGGCTACGTACTGAACAAATCACTGATCAGCGATCGGGAGCAGGATGATATTTTAGCCGCCCTTTCTGCCTTAAAAACTACCGGTGCCGTAGATTCGTCGACAACAAGCAACCGTCTTGCTCGTCTGTTCCAACGAGAAAGCACCGACTGGTTGGATATCGACTTTTCATTTTGGGGCGCGCCACCAGAGTATAAGCAGGCATTCGAAACCATTCGTCGCGCCATTTGTGCCCACTGTCTGTTGAAGTTCGACTACTATGATGCCTCGGGTAACCAGACTGAACGTACGGTGGAAGCCGTCCGACTTATCTTCAAAGAGTCCAGCTGGTATTTGCAGGCATTTTGCTTAAAACGAAATGACTGGCGCGTATTTAAGCTTTTTCGCATCGATTGGCGCACCATGGAAGTACTGGACCAAAGCTTCGAGCCGCGCACCCCACCCGAAGCGTTCGGTCAGGATAATCTCACCGGCACGACACGTCTGGTGCTGCTTTTCGAGCGAAATAGTGAACACCGCGTTCGCGAAGAATTCGCCCCCGATTCCATCACATATCGCAATGATGGTCGTCTCGTGGTAAACCTCAACAGCCGACTCGACCAACGCACCCGCTTCTATCTGCTGTCATACGGTGCCGATTTGGAGGTGCTCGAACCCCCTGAACTACGTCGATGGCTCTATACTCAAGCGCAAACGATCGAGGAAACCTATCGTTCGAAATAAGTTTTTAATAGAGGACATACCCTGTCCTCTATCCTTTCGTATCCTGTTAACAAGCATTAACCACCAACGAGAGGAACACCTATGGATTACACGATTGTCGAACTCCCCGAGCAACAGCTTATCGGCCTTACTCAAACGGGCCTCATCAACGACGATCCCGCGTGCAGCGCGAAAATTGGTGCAGTATGGCAAAGGTTCAACACCCCCGACACGTTCGAAGCTATCCCCGATGCCGAAACCATACCCTATCCGTGCTTTGGAGCATATTATGATTATGATCTAACCACTAACGGTTATACCTTACTGGTTGGGTGCGCAAGCTCGGCCGTCGCAGCGCCCGAGGGCATGGCAAGCGTCACTATTCCCGCGGGTCGTTATGCAAAGTTCTCTATTCAGGGCGATTGCGTGACCGCCGTCGGGCAAGCATGGATGAATATTTGGAGTGACCAGGAACTACTGGCCAAGCGTGCCTTCACCGTTGATTTCGAAGCCTATCTCCCCGGCGAAGACATGACCAATGCCAACATAGATATTTATATTGCTATAAAATAACAGCAAGCGCGCAACAAAGACATCTGGGAGGGTCTGATGGCGTTCGACTTCAAAAAGGAGTATCGCGACCTGTATCTACCTAAGACGAGTCCGACACTGATAGACGTGCCCGCAATGAATTTCTTCGCCGTACCAGGCTGCGGAAACCCCAACAACGAAAACGGATCCTATGCCGAGGCGGTTAGCTTGCTATACGGATTGTCATTCACCGTCAAGATGACAAAGAAGGGCACCTGGCAACCGGAGGGTTATTTCGACTACGTAGTACCCCCACTTGAAGGCTGGTGGTTCGGCACCGGCGCGTTCGACGGAACTCGCATCGTAGATAAGGACGCACTTCAATGGGTCTCTTTGATTCGCCAACCCGATTTCGTCACGCCGGAGGTATTCTCTTGGGCCCTCGAACAAGTAACGTGCAAAAAGCCCGAAGTTGACGCGAGTCGCGCGCACTTCGTATGCTTTGCAGAAGGAATGTGCGCTCAGGTTATGCATCTTGGTCCTTATGACGACGAGCCGGCTACCGTAGCTGCCTTGGACGCGTTTGTGCAGCAGGAAGGCTATGTCCAAGACATCATTGAACCTCCAAGCGCCGAGGCTTTGATGGCTGAACTCGATGCACAGGGAAACATTCCTGTATTGCGTCTGCATCACGAGATTTACCTAGGCGATCCGCGTCGAACGAAGCCCGAAAACCTGAAAACCGTTATCCGCCACCCCGTGAAACCCGCGTGAATAAGATCTCCTTCATATCGGAGCAGTCGACCGGCAATGCTTCGCTCGATGACAACTTGCCATGCCATGTTGCGAGTGACCGCAACATGGCGCATGATGTTGTGAATGGTGGCAATTTGACGCATGATATTATGGGCAGCAGCAACTCAACAGGTACTGCTGCGGATGGTGGCAACTTGGCGCACAACAACGCAGAGTTTATTCCCACCATCCGCGCGCGTTCTATTTTGCAAAAAGTACGTCACGGTGGAGACGAATGGTTTGGTATCGATTACAACATGAACCTGTACAAAGGCTGCCCACATGGCTGCATCTATTGCGACAGTCGAAGCGAATGCTATCGCATAGACAACTTTGACCGTGTGCGCGTAAAATTCGACGCATTAGCTATCCTCCGGCGCGAATTGCGCAGTCGACGCGTACGCGGCATCGTAGGACTCGGAGCGATGTCGGACACGTACAACCCTTATGAGAGTCGCCTACACGTGACCCGCGGCGCTTTGAAGTTGGTGGAAGAATTTGGCTTTGGCATAGCGGTCGATACGAAGAGTACGCTGATCACCCGCGATATTGATGTACTACGCGCCATTGGCAGCAGCGGAGGCGCTCTGGCGAAAATTACTATCACCACTGCCGATGATAACCTCGCACGATTGATCGAGCCACATGCGCCCGCTCCCTCTGCCCGATTTGCAGCGTTGGCCGCACTAGCCCATGCTGGTATATGTTGCGGTGTGTTGTTTACCCCAACACTACCCTTCGTTACCGACGATGAGACTTCTGTGCGTGACGTGGTGGAGGGCGCAGCCCAAGCGGGTGCACGATTCATTTACCATATGACTGGTGTCACCATGCGCGACCGTCAACGCGACCACTTTCTCGCGCATATTGGAGAGGTCGACCCCCTCCTTCCCGATCGCTACCGCGAAACCTTTGGCGAGCGCTATTTTTGTAACAGCCCTCGTGCTTCCGAAAACCGAGCGCTGTTCCGTGCGCTCTGCAAAGAACATGGTTTACTTTGGCGCATGCCTGACATTATCGCTGCCTATAAACCAATCCAGCCAATCGGAGGGCAGACTTCGCTGTTCTAATGTTTTATCCTGGCATCTTCTCATAGTCCTGCGCCAAGCACCCCGCCCGCCTTGGTACACGATGCCTCAAAAATCAACATAAAGACGCGGCCCATCAGCCCAAGACTCCGTCTGCGTAGGATTTCCTGCAAACAAAAGAGTACGCAGCTCATAGCGCTTTGTCAGCAGATCTTTTCGCTGGCTCCTCATGCGTCCGCCCAAACACTTTGCTAGCAAAATAGCTGCTTCGTCAAACCTACGCGCATCAAAAATTTGACTCCGTGTCACAGAAACAACTGTCACCCCCGCATGCGTCAAATTTGTACGTTTCGCCGCATCGCTCGCGATACGCTTCGACCCCGTATGAAACATATCACTGTCATACTCAACAGCCAATTTTGCTTCAGGCTAATACAGGTCACAACGATACCGCACCCGACGCAATGAACTTCCACCCCCCGCAGACGCTTCGATTCCATAATTAAGCCGAGGAAGCGCAAGCCCATATCCCCCAAGTGAGGTGGGTAGGCAAAGGAGCATAACTAGCACGGTCTCCATAGGCGAAGCAGCACCGTCCGTCAGATAGTCCAGTGCACGCCTCGCTCTTTTTGCTCCCGGTATACCATCCGATTTTGCCACATAACGACGAAGAGATTCGGCAGTTGTCGGCGCCTCGTGCGTAC
>JAEWYG010000235.1 GCA_023395755.1 Actinomycetes bacterium
GTATAACAGCGAAGGACGAGAGGCCTTTTTACCAAACAAACCGCCCACAAATAACGTTACGCATGCATTTTCTCGTGACTTTTTGACTTATCGAGCATAAAAAATGCCAGCTACTGCTAGTTTTGACAATGCTGGCATGTTTATAGCAGATGATGGTACTACGGCCGTCAGCCCTACGCGACTGCGACCGCGGAGTTCTCAGAATCCTCGACACACACCTCCGCCAGCGCGTGTGCTTCAGCTTTTTCGCGCTCCAACACACGCTGCATCGCAGCGATGGCGCATTCAATTTGTCCGTCGTCGGGCTCATTGGTGGTCAGGTACTGCATCTGCATACCCGGCCACAGTATCACCTTAACCAACGGATTATCTGGATGGCTGCCAGCCCAACGCACCGTTATCTCATAGGCAATGCCAGCGATAACGGGCATAAGTACGATACGCGATAAAATAACCAAGGCCAGTTTTGGCGCGCCATCCGGCACTCCCCATGCAGCAATAAGCGCATTAATGGGGGTAATGGTGTACACCAAGATAGCAATAACCATAACCATAATAAGAAATGCTGTACCGCAACGAACATGCAGACGCGGAAAACTACGCGCATTTTCAGGCGTAAGCGGAAGCCCATGTTCGTAGCAATGGATGGTTTTATGCTCGGCACCGTGATAACCAAACATGCGTTTAATCTCACCCATACGCCCGATTAGCCACAGGTAGAACACAAACACCAGTACACGCAAGAAACCATCAACAATGTTCCAGAGCAACGTGTTCGAGTCGTACTCGCCCACAATAAGGTTCGTCAACAGCGCTGGTGCTCCGATAAACAGCACCACACCCAGCACCAGTCCGATAGCCATAGATAAAGCCATTTCTTTTTTTCCGAACTCAGCCTCCTGATCGAGGAACGACTTTTTCTCTGGCTTCTTCTCCTCGCCGGCCGAGCCACCAATAAGCGGCTTTTCTTTCACATCGCCTGAATCACCGAGAGGCGACTCCCCCACCACCTCAAGTGAGGTCTGAGCACCAAGTGCGTCAATTACAGTATCCGGCCGACCGAAGTCATCCTTCCAAGAAAACTCCGTGTCCCGCGCAGGGAAGTCGATCTCTTCAGATGCACGTAGCGTTTCTTCCTCTTCGGATGCACGTGACACTTCTTCCTCATCGGCAAACGCGTGAAGCGCAGCTATTTCCAGAGCCTTATAGCCCAAGACAAGAGACTCAACCAACGCACGGCAACCGCGTACCAAAGGCCAGCTCATCCATCCGTTTTTCTTGCGTCCAGACGTCAGATCGTGCTCTTCTATATAAACGCCGCCACCCGGCTCGCGTACAGCAACCGACCAGTTATATTTGCCGCGCATCATAACGCCTTCGATGAGCGCCTGCCCGCCAACGTGTGTTTTGATAGTGCCATCTTCGCTAAAAGCGCGCGAAAGATCGCTTTTCTGGTTACTCATAGTTAGCCTCTCGTCACACGCGGATACGGGCTACCGCAACACATCGTGCCCTCGGGGCAGGTTCCATGAACACAAGGTGCACCCGCATCCATAAAGATATAGGGAGCCGTAGGCTTCGCCAACTCCAGCATGCGATGTGCCATAGCGCGAATTTCCCATTGCGCGCGGTTACAACACCGCAAGTCGAAGAAATGCAGCAGCTCGCGAACATTCATAGTGATGACAATTTTCGATTCCGCAGCATTCGGCAGCAGATAACGCGCGTCTTCCGCTGGAATACCTGCATCCAACAACATGCGGTAAGCCTCCTGTGCCTTCTGCACGGCCTCGTCGAACAACGCACTTGCGTGCGGATCGGCCGCAACACTCTCAGGCTTCACCACCGGCAGCTCGCCCGTAAACTTCACGTAGCGTTGGCTTTGCTGATTAAAACTGGCAATACGATGACGCACCAACTGATGAGTGAGCGCGCGCGATACGCCATCGACGGCAAAGGTGTAACTAGCATGCTCCAACGTGGAATAATGACCGCTACCCATAATGGTAGACAACACGCTACGCACGCGTTCTTCTGGCATGGTTTCCATAAGTTCAGCCGCACCAACAGGCGCATAGCATAGACGCGCTGCGGTGGCGATGGCGCGTTCAGGATCGGGCGTATGGTACAAGAGTTCGACTTGCATGGGACAGATGCTCCTCGTCTCGGAATAAATTGGCATTTTAGGCGCACAGGTGCATTCTCTTTCGTTAGTATAGTACCCGATGCCACCGGCCCGTTAAGCGAAAGGCGCTTCCATGCCCGAAAACAACATGCCCGAATCGTTCGCTCCGCTGCTCTCTACTCACAACTGGAACGACGAATGGAAAGAGTTACAAAAAGCTCGTCGTCAAGCCGACAACGCAGCACATTGGGACGAGCGCTCCAAGACGTTCGGCATATCCGATGCACCGAATGCTTATGTGAAGAAATTTCTCGAACTTGCACGCATAGAACCCGACGAAACAGTGTTTGATATGGGTTGCGGAACCGGGGCACTCTCTTTGCCGCTCGGAGAGGCAGGACACAAGGTAGTGGCCGCCGATTTCTCTGCAGGTATGCTAAGTATCTTAGAAGAAGAAATTGCAAAGCGCGGCATTACCACCGTCTTCCCCAAACAGATGAGTTGGGAAAACGACTGGCCCGCCCAAGGAGTACGTCCCGGCATGGTGGACGTATGCGTAGCATCGCGCTCCATTGCAACCGCCGACATTAAAGACTCACTACTGCGTCTAACCGACGTGGCGCGCAGGCGCGTATGCATCACGCTGGCTACGGGTTCGTCTCCACGCACCGACGAGCGAGTGTTGGCAGCCATTGGTCTGCAAAGCGTACTCGGGCGCGACTACCTTTATGCGTTCAATATTCTGGCCAACGAGGGGCTAATGCCCGAGGTGTCCTACATTGAAAGCACGCGATCTGATTCTTTCGATTCAGCCAACGATGCCTACCAAGAACTCGCACGCATGGTAGAAGATGCCACAGGCGCCTTTGTACCAGAAGCTTCGCGCCACGCCGCTCTCGAACGCCTGCGCGACTGGCTCGATGCGAACCTTGTGGAAAACGAGCGGGCTGGCGAAGTCGATGGCAAGGGAAAAACCGCAAAACGCCTCCGTCTACGCGAGCCACGCTCGGTTACCTGGGCGTTCATATCTTGGAACAAATAAAAAAATGAGCACGCCTCATCCCTTTGAAGCGTTCTCATTTTTTATGCGTTACGCTCCCCTTACGTGAGGAGCGTAACGCCCTACAGGCAACGACACCGTTAGGCAACGGGCACTTTTTCAAACATATCCCTGCCAACGCCGCACACCGGACACACATAATCATCCGGCAACTCATCAACATACTCAAGGTGACCACACACGGTGCAACGCCAAGCATACTTCGGCTGAATCGTCTCTGTGATAGATGTGGCTTTCACCTCTGGCAGAAAACTGGAAGCTTTCGGCGGAGTTTTGCCGCCCTTTACCACATGATAATAGGCGTAAGTCATAGGTTCAACTTCATCAAGCTTCTCAGCTTCCTCAACCTCGCCCACAAATAATATATGAGTTCCCAGATCAACTTCCTGAACCACTCGTACCGAAAACCGCGAGCAGGCAAGCTCACTCACGTAGGGGTGCCCCGCCGTATCGACCGCCGCAGGGCAGGCAGCAAACTTATCGCGATCAGCACTGCTATGAAAGCCAAATGTTCCAATAAGTTCCATGGTAGCTTCCTGCGACAAACAGGTGGCCGTAAATCGTCCCGACGCGCGAACAATACCCGTCGTAGCGTTATCCTTATTAAGGGCAACACTTACCTGCAAGGGCGACGAAGTAACCTGCTGGAACGTGTTGGCAATGCAACCAGCGCGACGTTCACCATCCTTCGAAGCAATAACATAAAGCCCATAGCTCAAGCTAAAGAACGCAGTCTGATCGATCATGGATAACGCCTCTCCGCCGCAGCGTCCCACGCTCGGCTTTACCAAAAACCATTTCATTATGAATGATAAACACTAATGATACCAGTTATCGATAAAAGGGGCAAGGCCGAATGCAGCGCGAACAGCATCGCGCGCCACATTGCCGGGCTCGATAGCAATAGCCCCTCCCCACGCGCCAGCGAAGCGCTCCTCGGCGCGGTCCCGCAACCAGGCGCGCACAACAACGATCGCATGCGGAAAGCATGCCGTCGCCCCGCATCCGATCAGATCCAAAGCCGATGTCAGCCCACGGCCGTGCTCCAATTCCAACCGCCCCAACTCATCCACCACCAGCAACGCAGGAGAAAACTCTCTGCGATATGAACGCGAACCGAGTGCATCGAAATGCGCATTCACGCGTGCAATAGCATCGTCGGAAATCTCCCAAACGAGTTGCGCCGCAGCACTTTGACTGGCAGGGTCGAATGTTCCTTCTTGCTTGGCAAGGTCGCGGCGACGGGCAAACGGAAGGCGCTCACCGCCCGGCAGCAGCACATTGTCGATACCAAGTTTCTCGTACTCACCTTGCCCTGATCCGAATGGCCGATCTTCAGATGCCTCCTCGTCGTCTCGCCGCCGCCATACACCGGGCGCGACTACGCCTTGACTCTCCACGCCATCATCAGCTAGTTCAGCAAGCAGCTGCTCGAGCCAGCGCGTCTTACCCGTCTGCACCCCGCCCGTCAGCAAGAATAGCATAGGCTTCCCTTCTTTTATAACGATTCGCAACACTCGTGGGAGCCGAGCAAACCCGCATGACCATAGGTCCACGAACCCTGATTTGACTTGGCTTGTTTATTTCCGTTTGTATATTATACTCTTTTATAGATAGCCAATGTCGGCCCTCTGCAAAACTCTGACGAGAGAGAAGGATACCAGCCATGGGATGCTCCGAGAAGGATTGCTGCGCCAACAACCCCGGAAACGATACCATCAAATTTCCCGGCGCCTACGACCACGACACACCGTGGAAGTTTTACAACCACCTGATTATGCGCATTCCCGAAGACATTCTGGTGCGCGATTACTGCTTAGGTACGCACTGGTCCTACGTCGAGGCCGACTGCGGTATGGGCGTAAGCTTTACCTGCAAGGGAGGGGCCAGACGCACGCACACGCAAGATTTGCGCGGGCTGCCGTTGCGGCAGGTGGCAGAACTGGCGAAGTCGTGGTGCTTCGAGGAAGCAACGCTCGGCGTAGCTGCGCTGAACGCCTATTATGCGCGAAAGGAGCTACTCGATCCGCTAGGCGCCATCTACGACGAACCCGTCGAACGGCCGGACGGCACCATCCGCAAAATGGACGCCTTCGAACTGTACCGCCCGCGCATCGAGCAGGCGGAAAGCAAGAACGTCACCGTAATTGGCCACTTCCCCCACGTCGATCGCATCGAGGAGTACGCAAACCTCACGGTGCTCGAACGCAACTGCACGCAAGCTCTCGACACGCCCGACCCCGCCTGCGAGTACCTTTTGCCCGCGCAAGACTTCGTCTTCATGACCGGTGTCACCATCATCAATAAGACAGTACCGCGCCTGCTGGATTTGGCACAAGATGCCACCGTAGTCATGGTTGGCCCAAGCGTGGTCATGTCGCCATTTTTGTTTGACTGGGGTGTGGAGATGTTGGCTGGCAGCATCGTGGCCGACCCCGAGAAGGCCCGTTTCGCCGTAATGAACGGTGCCGGCCAGTTCTTCGGCGAGGCGCTGCAGATGTCGTCCGTCGTACAACAAAGGCAACCAAATATCAGGTACTAAGACAGGATTTCACCAAGCGTCTCACTCAATCATTGCCTCACTTATTCTCGTTTCTCAATTATATCTGATTGATAATATTCAATTCTTAGTATATATTTGTAAAAGTATTATTCTTAATTAGAAGTAATATGAAATGGGGAGTCCGGGGGGGAAATGAAGGAAGTATTAGAGAAGGATACCCAGGGGACCTTCGACTCCAAACGCGCCGGAGTCCCTCTCATGACACCATCGGGGCCACATTGGCGGAGTCCCCGAAGCACACACGACGATTCCGACACGTCCTGCTACTCGGTAGCAAGCAAGAAGGCAAAACGCGCCAATGCCATTATTTTAGGTCTCGCCGTATTTATGGTGGTGGCCGCTGGCATATCACTCATGCTAGGACGCTATCCCATCGCACCGGACGAGGCGGTGCGCATGCTGCTCTCACTGATCTTCCCAATCGAGCCCACGTGGACTGCGCAACAAGAAACTCTTTTCTTCAACGTGCGCCTTCCGCGCATTATGTTAGCTCTCATGGTAGGCTGCTGTCTTGCTGCAGCAGGCGCAGCCTACCAGGGTACGTTCCAAAATCCTTTGGTATCACCCGATATCTTAGGCGCTTCACAGGGTGCCGCCTTCGGGGCGGCGCTCGCCATACTCGCCGGACTTGGGGCTTTCGCGGTCTCCGTCTCAGCCTTTGCCTTCTCCATTGTCACCGTACTGCTGGTTTTACTTATAAGCGGGCGAGCCAAAGGTAACCGAGTATTGGTTACCGTCCTTGCCGGCGTTATGGTGAGTTCACTTTTCTCGGCTGGGGTATCCTTCACGAAACTTATCGCCGACCCCACCGATCAGTTACCCGCCATCACGTATTGGCTCATGGGTAGCCTAACGGGGGCAAAACTGGACACAAATCTTCTCATGACTGCTGTGCCCATGACCATTGGCCTCGCAATACTTCTTGCTCTACGCTGGCGTATTAATATCCTCACCATGGGAGACGACGAAGCATCAACTATGGGTGTTGACGCACGTAAAATACGCATCCTTGTCCTCATGGCAGCCACCCTTGTTACTGCCGCCAGCGTATCGGTCACCGGTATGATCGGCTGGATAGGTCTTATTATTCCCCACCTATCCCGCATGGTTGTCGGAGCCGACTACCGCAAGCTACTACCTTGCAGCATGCTTATGGGTGCCAGCTTTTTACTTATCGTAGATAACATTTCTCGCATTACCACGACGGCAGAAATTCCCGTCGGTATTCTCACTGCCTTCGTGGGTGCACCGTTCTTCCTCTATCTCATTACACGGAAGAAGAAGCTATGAGCATACATATTGAGCACTTAGATTTTTCCTACGGCAAGCGTCGCATTCTCAATGATGTATGTATCGACATTCCCGATGCCACGTTAGTAAACGTACTCGGGCCTAACGGTGTAGGAAAATCGACTCTATTTCGCTGCATTCTAGGACTAAACAGCACCTATACAGGCAGCGTTTCCGTCAATGGTAAAAACTTGCGACACCTTTCTATCAAAGAACGAGCACGCGAGATATCCTATATACCCCAGTCGCATGCTCCGGTATACGACTACGAAGTACTTGACGTAGTGCTAATGAGTACCGGTACCGACTTAGGAATGCTACGCACACCAGGTCCACGTCACCGCCGACGTGCCTATGAAGCGCTTGAGCGTATTGGTATAGAACACTTAGCCGAACGTAACTACACGCAAATCTCAGGCGGCGAGCAACAACTCGTGCTTGTTGCTCGAGCTCTTGCTCAAGATGCAAAAACCATCATCATGGACGAGCCCACAAGCGCGCTCGATTACGGTAACACCGTGCGCGTGTTGTCGTGCGTAAAGCAACTTGCACGCGAGGGGCTTTCCATCGTGCAGTCAACCCATCAGCCCGACCAAGCCTTCCTTTATTCAGACAAAACGCTGGTGCTGCATCAAGGATGTGTGCATGCTTTCGGCGACCCTAAAGACGTTATTACCAACGAGTTAGTAAGTACCATCTATAACGTGAACGTCGAAGTCAATTCTCTTTATGGCGACAAGGTGCGCGTCTGCGTGCCCGTACAGGAAATCGCATAGCAACACCATCGGAAAGAAAGGAATTTTCTATCATGAGAACTACCGGAACAAAAGCCTGGCGCAAGCGGGTAGCAGCCATTGCGTGCGCTGCCGTATTGTGCTGCAGCCTTGCTGCCCTTGCGGGCTGCTCAAGCGGCTCCGACAGCAAAGCTGCCGACCAAGGCAAAACAGAGCAAACTGCCACCACGCAGGCCGCTACCCGCACATTCACCGACTCGGCGGGACGCGAGGTGGAGGTACCCACTCAAATCGACAAGATTGCTCCTTCTGGACACACTGCTACCCAGGTACTGTTAACCATGGCTCCCGATAAGCTAGTAGGCCTATCCCAGGAGCTTTCCGCAGATCAGCTAAAGTACTTCGACAAGAAACTGGCCGACCTGCCAGTGTTTGGTGCAGCATTCGGTGCCAAAGGTGACATGAACAAAGAGTCTGTTGCTGCATCTGGAACACAAATTGTCATCGACACCGGCGAGTACAAAGACGGCCTGAAGGAAGATCTGGACAATTTACAGTCACAGCTGGGCATTCCTGTAGTGTTTATCGAAACACCCCTTAGCGGCTACGATAAAGCTTACGAAATGCTTGGCGACCTTCTCGGCATGCAAGAGCGTGGCAAGGAACTGGGTGACTACTGCACCAAAGCTTACAACGAAACCAAAGAGGTTATGGCTAAAATTCCCGAAAGCGAGCGCGTAAACGTCGCGTATCTCTTGGGAGATTCCGGCCTCAATGCCATTGCCGAGGGCTCATACCAAGGCTCCGTCATCGATATGTGCGCCAATAATGTGGTCCAAGTAGACAAAGCCTCTGGTAGCGGAGCTGGCAACGAGATTAGCCTTGAGCAAATAGCGGTATGGAACCCCGACATGATTGTATTCGGCACAAAGAGCATCTATAGCCCGGTAGGAAACGATGCAGCTTGGGCAGGCATTTCGGCCATTTCCTCAAAGAACTACTACGAGGTGCCCAGCGAGCCGTGGTGCTGGCTGAACAACCCACCGACGGTAAACCAGATTATGGGTCTGCAATGGTTCCCCCGCCTATGCTACCCCGACAAGTTCAGCACCAGCATGCAAGACGTCGTTACCAGCTATTACAAGACCTTCTACAACTACGACTTGTCGCAATCCGACTACAACGAGCTGGTGGCGAAGGCGCTACCCAAGAAATAACCAGCCACACAACCGACTCTTCCCGTCTACGACCCGGCCTTCGTGCCGGGTCGTAGCACATACAGGAATCTCTTAGCCTATAAGATAATCTCTTCTTGTTTACCTAGTTTTCTCCTGATTGGTTTCTCCACCCCGAAACAACGAACGCCTGGCGCAAATGCCAGGCGTTCGTTGTAGTTGATGCAAGGGTTAAACTGCGTTTGTTATTCGGCAGCCTTCTCTTCGACGAGAGCGTCAACCGCAGCAATATCCTCAGCCGTGGCTTCAACAGCCTCAACAGCAGGAGCAGCAGCGGCGGCTTCAGCGGCCTTAGCAGCGGCAGCTTCAGACTTCTTCGCAAACTCCTCGGCACGCTTTGCCTTCTCGGCAGCCTTGGCGTCACGCTCAGCCTTTTTCTTTGCCTCAGCTTCGGCGACGGCAGCAGCCTTAGCGGCCTTCTTGGCAGCCTCGCGCTCGGCAACCGTGTCCTTCGCCGAACCGAACTTGTCGGCAAAACGCTGCACGCGTCCACCGGTGTCAACGAAGCGCTGCTGTCCGGTATAGAACGGATGACATACGTTGCAGATGTCGATTTTCAGCTCGGGCTTAGTCGACATGGTTGTGAAGACATTACCACAGCTGCACTTCACCGTGCATTCCATGTACTCCGGATGAATTCCTTGTTTCATATTGGTTCTCCTTTTCGGGCCTTGGTTTCCGACCAAGGCAAGACAAGCTTATCTATGGTACCACAAGAACCTATCTTCGCATACGAGAATTACCTACCTCTCACAAAGCAGAAGCGCCTCGACAGCATATTTTCGCGCCCCGACACGCTTGCTTCATGCTTCCAGTAAACTACGCATCCAAGTACGCTTCATTCACCGCAAGGTCATACGTCTCAGCAATGGCACGCAATCCGGAATCGGGAATAGTATTCGGAAAATTGTCGCCCCCATTCAGCAGTCGGGCACGAACGTAAATATCTGCCGCCTTCTCCACGGTATGCATAAGACCAAACGTCGCATCGAAGTCTGTCCCTGCGCAAAACAGGCCATGCTGAGCCCACACACACGCCGCATGCGAACCCATTAGATCAGCGGTAGCTCGCGCTATATCCGGACCACCGGGCACCATCCATGACACTACGCCAACACCCTCAGGAAAGGCAATAATACTCTCGGTCATAGCTTTCCACAGTGCTCGCGTAAAAGTACGGGCATCAAGCGGCAATACCGCCGACAAAGCAACTACGTTAATAGGATGAGCATGATACAGCACACGGCTAGCGCCCTCGGTAACTGCAGCGCGCACTTCGTGGATAAGCACATGGCTCGCAAGCTCACTAGTGGGCATACCGCCATTCTTAAAACCCCACACGATACGCCAGGCGTCTCCTTCATCATTTAACTCCACAATGCCCAGCGAAACATCAGGATCAAGCGCCACGTTACGCATAAACCCACCCGCTCGCGTAGCTAGGAAAAATGAACGACGCATACCGGGAGCAGTTAACCCCAATGGCACCCACGAACTGGGTGTGTCATAAAAATACGAACGACATGACACCAAATCTTCAGGCGTTAAACGATACGTTGCATTACCACCGTTACGCTCATGCCACCCTTGATCCCAACCGTCGTTACAAAGACGCACAAAACCCTTAACAAAGCCCTGCTGCTCCACTGCAACGCCCGATACGGCACCTTTCGCCATCGACACGCCCTTGTCCAACATCTCCTGCGCGTCGTCGAAAAAACCCATAAGGAACTCCTCCTAAACGGTAATAAACTTCTCTTCATTATAGGAGAGACTTCCAAGAGGCAAAAAACGGTTACCAACTTTTAAGACACTCCATAACCCATAACCTATGCCCACCGAATAACTCCTAGCCCCCTCATCTACCATCCCAC
>JAEWYG010000249.1 GCA_023395755.1 Actinomycetes bacterium
CGCTCGCAACGCAACACTGCCGATGACAACCTTGTTTCATCGCGTGAAAGAAGATGAACCCTCTTATGCGAACCGCTATAATAACCTCCCATACCAATACTGCACGTCCACACCTGCCGTTATAGAAGTACAGCAGAGGGGCGACTAAGAATGAGGGAGAATCCATGAAAAACAAGCAGGTGAAGTTTCTTAAGAAGCTACTCGAGACACCCTCTGCTACTGGTACTGAAATTGCCGTGGCGGCACTAGTGCGCGAGCGCTTAGCCGATGTTGCCGACGAGATCGAGACGAACGTCATGGGGTCGGTGCACGCTACTCTTTCCGGTAAGGGAAGCGGTCTTTCCCTCATGCTTTCGGCGCATATGGATGAGATCGGTTTGATGGTTACATACATTTCCGACGAGGGTTTCCTTTCGGTAGCGTCTGTCGGTGGTGTCGACGCCGGTATCTTACCTGGTATGCGTGTTGATGTGCATGCTTCAAACTCGCTCGAACCCTTACGTGGTGTTGTGGGTCGCAAACCTATCCACCTCATCGATCCTGATGAGCGCAAGAAGGTCACGCCTATTGATAAACTGGTTATCGATCTGGGTCTTCCAGCTAAAAAAGTCAAGAAGCTTGTTCGCGTTGGCGATGTAATCACCTTTGGTGTTGGCTTCGAGCGATTCGGTCGCAACATGGCCGTGTCACGCGCGTTCGACGACAAGGCTGGCGTGTGGGTAGCCGTGCGTGTTCTGGAGCGGTTGGCAGCAGAGGGTCGTGCAACTGGTGATTTCATTTGTGCTGCCACGGTGCAGGAAGAAATAGGTACACGTGGTGCTGAGACGTCTGCTTACTCCGTATTTCCTGACGTGGCGCTTGCTTTTGATGTGACCCACGCTACCGACTATCCAGGTATCGACAAGACGAAGCACGGTAAGATAATCTGCGGCGAAGGTCCCGTTATCGCACGTGGTCCCAACATCAACCCCGAGGTGTTTGAGCGTTTGGTGGCTGCAGCTGAGGCCGAGGGTATTCCTTATCAGATTGAGGCCGAACCGGGGGTTACGGGTACCGATGCACGGGCTATCCAAATGGCACGCGGTGGCGTGCCTACCGGCTTGGTGTCCGTACCGTTGCGCTATATGCATACGCCTACCGAGGTTGTGTGCTTGGAAGATTTGGATGCCACCGTGAAGTTGATTGTGCGCTTTGCCCTAGACCTAGACGAAAGTGCCTGCTTCGTTCCGGGTATGGGCTCTGTGTGCGTAGATGGGGCTGACGAGTTGGCTGAGGATGCAGCTGAGACTACGGAGGCTTCCGGGAGCGCAACGCAGGCGCAGTTCGACGAGACGGGCGTGAAATAGTACTTATGAAACGCGAAGAAAAAACCATCGCGAAGAATCGCAAGGCTTTCCATGAATACGAGATTATGGAAACCTTCGAGGCGGGTATCGAGCTCACCGGCACTGAAGTGCGTTCACTGCGCGAGAATAACTGTCAGCTTACCGATTGCTTTGCGTTAGTTCGCGGCGGTGAGGTGTGGTTGCATAACGTACACATACCGCCGTACTCTAATGGCAATATTGCGAATGTCGATCCCGACCGCAAGCGTAAGCTGCTGTTACATAAAAGTCAGATCCGCGAGCTGGAGCGCAAGACCGTCGAAAAGGGCATGGCATTGGTGCCGGTGAAAATGTACTTTAAAGACAACTCCCTCGTAAAGGTGGAGCTGGCCATTGCACGTGGCAAGAAGCTCTACGACAAACGCGCTAGTATGGCGGAGCGCGACAATCGCCGCGAGGTTGAGCGTGCGCTGAAAGAACGAAGCCGTTAAAATAGAAATTATATCGCGCCGACAACATCGCTGGCGCCGACTCGAAGGAGGCCGCTATGGGCTTGGACGAGGAACTGAACGAGATAGAAGATGGCGCTGAGACGGAAGCTGAGCAGATCGACGAAGAAACCGAGCTTGAAGATGTCGAGGAATTCCAAGACGACGAGCTGTTCGACCCTCAGGCGGAAGAATCCGATCTTGAGGAAGCTTACGAAGGTTTTTTTGCCGAGGAAGGTCCTGAAGGTGAAGGGGAGACTAGTCCTGAAGGCTACGATGGTGGTCTTGCTGCGGTTGTAGAGAATAAGACGGGTATGGATCTGTCCGAAGAGGGTTTCCATATCGTCGGCGACGATAACCCGGAAGCACTTGAGGACGAGTTGGCTGAAGAGGGCATGCTCGACGAGTACGATGGTGGTGAACTGGCGGAGGATGACGAGGACGTTACCATTGATGAGCCTATCGACGAAAGCGACGACTACGAGGTGGTGGAGCTTGAGATCGATGACGACGATATTGTTGCTTACCTTGAGGATGAGGACGGCAATCGCGTGGGCTTCGTTGTTGTGGAGGATGATGAGGAGGTCGAGTACTTTTACGTGGACGACGATAATCATGTCGCCGAGGACGGTTCGACCGACAATGAATTCGATATGGGTATTACGAAAGAGGGCGTTGCGCGTGCAACCAACGACGTAAATGCCATCTATAAAGACGGCATCGCGGTAGTGTCCGAGTTGAAGGATGCGGTGTTTGATATCAAGGAGGCCTTTGATTTTGGCTTCTTGAAAAAGAAGTAAGTTATTCGATTGCCGTTTTGAACTAGTGGCACTAAACAGTGATTATGGTGCCGCTTGAGTGTGTGTCTGGCACGCTCGCCTGCTTGACAAACGGTTGCATCAGGATAGAATGTACATTCCGCCGTGCCAAGGCATGGCGGCGCACGACTCTCTGCCGTGCAGGTCTTTGAAAAGGTGGACCATCCCCCTTGCGGCTTTTCAGCAGTCTAGCTGCGATTTTGTATGCCGCGTTTTCACAAAAAGGGGGCGACTGGTTTCGACATGGTACGTTTGAAATGAGGAGCAGGTCGTGGTCTCCTCGCCACGTTAAACAGGGGTAAAGTCAATTTAATTGGCAAGAACAACACTCAGAGCGCTCCGGCGCTCGCCATGGCTGCTTAATAGCACCAGGCTGTCGGCTTCGGGATTTCCCCGACTCGAGGTTCGGCACAAATTCAGGGGAATGCGCTTGAGCACGTAGCCAGTATGGCTCGAGCAAAGATTGAACTGGCTAGGGAAGGCAACGTTTGTCAATGAACCGAGCTCGACCGAATATTGATCATCGACTAAGCTTGTAGAGCCTCGTGGATTATGTAGTATGGACCGGAGTTCGATTCTCCGCGCCTCCACCAAATCAAATACCATCTATTGATAAAAGGGTTTTTATCAGCAGGTGGTTTTTTGTTCGCCCGAAAGTGCTTGATTTAAGCCACTTTCGGGCTTTGTGCTTTTCGCCTTGTAGCAATAGTTGGTGTTTTTGAATAGCCGTTTTCGGAGAATACTTGACACGAACCTGTGGCTGCCAAGTGCTTAT
>JAEWYG010000077.1 GCA_023395755.1 Actinomycetes bacterium
ACGGCTTATGCCAAGTTGGTTACCCAGCTGTTCGGCGATCGCATGTATATTACGAATGCAACGGGTTGTTCGTCGATCTGGGGTGGTCCTGCGGCTACCTCGCCCTATACTCTAAATAAGGCCGGTCATGGTCCTGCTTGGTCCAACTCTTTGTTCGAGGATAACGCTGAGCATGGCCTTGGTATGCTATTGGGTCACGAAGCGGTGCGCGATAAGCTTGTAGCCGACACTGAGCAGCTGCTGGCAAGCGATGTGAGCGAAGCTGTTAAGGCTGCTGCTCAAGCATGGATTGATGCGCGTGATGACGTCGAGACGGGTAAAAGTGCAGCCGAGGCCTATGCGTCCGAGTTAGAGAAAGTTGCCGCAACCAGCGAATTGGCAGCCAGTATCTTGTCGAACAAAGAATACCTAGCCAAAAAATCTGTTTGGATATTTGGAGGCGATGGCTGGGCTTACGACATCGGCTACGGCGGACTCGACCACGTGCTGGCTTCCGGCGAAAATGTGAATGTGTTCGTGTTTGATACTGAGGTGTATTCGAACACGGGTGGTCAGGCTTCTAAGGCTACCAATATTGGTCAGGTTGCCCAGTTTGCAGCCGCCGGCAAGGATATTAAGAAGAAGAGTTTAACTGAGATTGCTATGGCCTATGGTTACGTGTACGTGGCGCAGGTTGCCATGGGTGCCAAACCAGCTCAGACCATTAAGGCTATTGCGGAGGCCGAGGCTTATCCGGGACCATCGCTGATTATCGGTTATTCGCCGTGCGAGATGCACTCCATCAAGGGTGGCATGGCCAACTGCCAAGACGAGATGAAGAAGGCTGTTGACTGCGGTTACTGGAACTTGTTCCGCTTTAATCCGGCCGCTGAGGAAGGTAAGAAGTTCGTGCTCGACTCCAAGGAGCCTGCAGGTGGTTACCAGGAGTTCTTGATGAACGAAGCCCGCTATAGCCGTCTGACGCGTGAGTTCCCCGAACGCGCACAGGAGCTGTTCGAGCGTAATGAGAAGGCTGCAATAGAGCGCTACCAGCATCTGTTGAAGCTGAAGGATGTATACGCTGAGGCGTAAGATAGTTCTAACAGAAACACAAAGAAAGACGGAGTTGCTTTGGCAGCTCCGTCTTTCTTTGTAGTGGTCCCTAATGGTTTTTGCGGACGTTTCGACGTACCTCTTCAGCTATACGTGCCGATTCGGAGCGAAGTTCCTGTAGGTCGAGGTCTTTGAGGGGCTCAGGGCGTCCAGTGGGCGGAAAAGCGCAACGGCCTTGGATGGAGGCAGGACTCGTATGTATCAGGATATTCCGAATGCCTAACCCTAGAGGTTTTGCGCGAGATATGATGGTGTCACCATATCTTCCAATAATTGACTTCATCCCCCCTACGTCAGCCTCACTCACGTAGAGATGGCAGTGGTACCAGCGAAAACCTCGTGCATCGTGTTTACGGAATGTAACCTCAGCTAGTGCGGCACCTTCAATTTTTTCGAGGACGGTTCTAGCTTGATCGAAGTCACCAAAGGCAAGGCAAAAGGCGCGCTTGAGGGTTTCAAGGAGGTTTGATTGGTCTGAACCCTTGAGGTTAATGTCTGTTTTGTGAGAGTCGTAAGGCGGTCGGTCGCGCGGGATATCATTTCCGAAAAGTTCGTTGATATGCGCTATGGATTCAGGGAATAGATGATGCTCCTTAACGCCTCTTGTTGCGGGATGAATTAACAGTTCGTCGATATGGATACCTTCTTTGGTTAAAGCTAGCCTCAGCAGTTCGCGGCGAGCATTAACCTCTGCGCGGGCGGTTGAGTCGTCGAGGTACACCCCTAAAACAAACCTATCCTTATCTTTATCGACTCCCTTGCGCAGCGTTTCGTCTTTTTTGAAATAGATACTGTTGGTATGAGCAAGCAGGTACTCGGCCGCATCAGGACTGTCTGCCCAGGTATCCTGCACAGCCTTCTTGTATTTAAGGTTATTTTGGGCAATGCGAAGCATCTTTGCCGCATCGGGGTCGAGGCTGGCAAGAAGGTTCGACAATCCCGTACTGACGCTTTGCATGTATCCGCCTTTCTTGTCATACCCTGAGTAAGAGTTTCTACAGTATAGGGTCATTCTTTGAGGGAACAATGGGAAAGTAAGAATTTTGCATGCTGCGGGTTTTGTTCGTCTTCCTGACGGCATGCGACTCTATGTTGCACCATTCTGATATCCACCGTTCTTGCGACGGCTCTTTCCCATATCGTTAAAACTGCGATGGCGGGAGGGGTTTCTGCTCGATATCGCTGTATGAGTGCGGAGAAGCGTGGGTTTATTGAGCAGCTAGCCGGTAGAAGCGGTGAAGGAATGGCATATGACATGGTGTGAACACGATTTGTTTCTCGAAAGACTCAACTTGCAAACAGCGCCGATTATTAGGCAAAGCGGCAACCGCACCATCTTGTTTGTATTGATGCGCTAAAGAGGCTTACGTATGCCGTTTTCCTCGCTCGTAAACCGTTTTGCCGCACGAGCCTTGTTGGTTCAGCTACGGTAGTAAAGAAATTGGTCGAAGATATACGACCTAATCTACCCATAAGAAAGATTGATGTGCAGGCTATTAAGGACCTGATCGAGCCATAATAACGTAAAAAGACGCGACTCCTATGAGGAGCCGCGTCTTTTGTTCTTACTCTCGCTGTTCTTAGATTACGACTCCAGTAACTTTTCGACATAGGCAAGCTTAACACAGCATACAAACACATCCATTGCGGCATCCAGTTCGTTCGTTGGCGGTAGCGTCGGAGCAATGCGAATGTTGCTGTCGGTGGGGTCTTGCTTGTAGGGCCAAGTGGCTCCTGCTCCTGTCATGGTTACGCCAGCTTCTTTTGCTAGTCCTACGATGCGCTTGGCGGTACCTTCTGGGGCATCAAACGATACGAAATAGCCTCCGCGTGGGCTAGACCAGGTACAGCCGCCTACTTCAGACAGGCCGTTCTCGAGCTTGTTTACCACGCATTCAAACTTGGGACGCAAAATGGCTGCGTGTTTTGACATGTGGCTTGCGAGCCCCTCGGCATCTTTGAGAAACTTTACGTGGCGTAGCTGATTTACTTTGTCGTAGCCGATCGTGCCCACGCCCATATGTTTTTTGATTTCGGCAATATTCTCGGGACTTGCAGCAATGCCAGAGATGCCTGCACCGGGGTGTGTTACTTTAGACGTAGAGGCAAACTTGAAACAGCGGTGTGGATTACCCGCTTCGCGACATGCGCAGGCAATGTCTAGCAGTTCATCCTGCTCGGCGATCTCGTCGTAGAGATGGTGAACACAGTAGGCGTTGTCCCAAAAGATACGGAAGTCGTCGGCAGCGCATGACATGGCAGCTAGGCGACGCACGACGGTGTCGGAATAGGTTACACCGCCGGGATTTGAGTACTTCGGCACGCACCAAATGCCCTTTATGGCGGGGTCGTCGGCCACTAAGCGCTCGACTTCGTCCATATCGGGGCCCTCTTCGGTCATAGCAACCGGAATCATCTCAACGTCGAAAGCCTCGGTAATGCCAAAGTGACGGT
>JAEWYG010000082.1 GCA_023395755.1 Actinomycetes bacterium
ATGCCACACATTGTAAGAGCAGCCTGTCTCATTTCCAGCGTTTCGTCGCACAATCGTTAAACAAACACATAAGACAGGGCCTTACAGGCAAAATGTATAAATTACAGTTCTGCTACGATCGCGTCAAACGCCTCAGCCGGATTATCCGCTAACGTAATAGGACGACCGATGACAAGGTGCGATGCACCCGCAGCAAAAGCCTCAGCCGGAGTAGCCACACGACTCTGATCGCCCTTATCGGAACCCGCCGGGCGTACACCAGGAGTAACAATATAGGCATCGGGTCCTAAAATCTCGCGCAAACGCGCCGCTTCTCGCGGAGAGGCAACTACACCCGATATTCCCGCACGTTTTGCCTGTTCAGCAAGTACAACTACCTGATCAGACATAGCTCGAGATACGCCTGTCTCAGCAAGCGCCGCATCGTTCATACTCGTAAGCACGGTAATACCCAAGGTAGCAGACACTTCATGACCGTATTCCGCAGCAGCGCGCTCGGCTCCTCTCTGGGCGGCCTGCATCATGTCAACCCCACCCACGGTGTGCATAGTAAGCATATCGGCACCGCTGCCTGCTGCTGCATAGGCAGCACCCTCAACCTGATGAGGAATATCATGAAATTTAAGATCGAGGAACACCTTAAACCCACGTTCTTTTAGTGCATAGACTATGGCAGGACCGTTTGCATAGAACAGCGTCATGCCCACCTTCATCCAGGTAGCCTTACCTTGCAAAGCATCAGCAAGGTCGAACGCCTCTTCAATACCGCAGTCTAACGCAACAATCACACGATCACGCGCAGGTATATTCTCGAATGAACTTAGCATTCAAGTGCTCCTATCAACTCCTTGACGTCGTCGACGCCTTCTTCCTCGCAATACTGCGCTATTCCTTCAATGATTTCAACCGTGGCATGAGGATTGGTAAAATTCACGGTACCAGCGGCCACTGCAGTGGCTCCTGCCAGCATAAACTCGACAGCATCAATACCAGACGAGATACCACCCATACCCAAAAGCGGAACCTTCACAGACCTATGACACTCCCACACCATACGCAATGCTACCGGCTTCACCGCTGGACCCGACAAACCACCGACAACACGGGCGAGTTGGGGGCGGCGACGCTTTACATCGACAGCCATGCCTAAAAGGGTATTAATAAGAGAAAGTGCATCCGCACCGGCCGATTCAGCCGCACGGGCAATCTCCGTGATGTCAGTGACGTTCGGTGTGAGCTTCACAATAAGCGGCCGATTGGTAGCTGCACGGCATCGCGACACAACAGCCTCAACACTGTTGACGCTAGTTCCAATGGTTAAACCACCAGCGTCAACATTTGGACAGGAAATATTTACCTCGTAGGCATCGACCGGGGCACTCTCAAGTGCCTCAATCACTGCTACGTACTCGTCAAAGCTGTGTCCCGATACATTCACGATGGTCGTTGCCCCGCGCTCGGCCAACCAAGGTAGATCGTGCTCCTTCAGGTGAACAACCCCCGGATTCTGCAAACCAATGGAGTTCAGCATTCCGCACGGTGTTTCAGCAATACGAGGACTAGCGTTGCCTTCCCAACCATTGAGCGACACTCCCTTGGTAGTAATCGCACCGAGCGAGACTACGTCGACAAAATCGTTATACTCCTGCCCAGCCGCAAACGTCCCCGAAGCTACCGTAACCGGGTTCTTCATCTCTAATCCACCAAGATTTACGCTCATATCCACCAAAGTGACCCGAGGTTGGCGGGGCAAAGGCTCCACGGGCTGATTGCACTCAATCGAAGTCATCTACCACACCACCTTCCGCGCATCGAAAACAGGTCCGTCAACACAGGCGCGAAGCTTCCCGTCCACCGTATCAACCACACAGGAGAGGCAGGCACCCACGCCGCAGGCCATGCGCTTCTCCATAGACAGCTCACAGGGAACGTTTGCCGCCTCAGCCATGCCTGCAACGATCTTCATGAGTGGTTCGGGACCACAGACCGCCAAATAATCGTAAGACTCCCCTGCCGCTGCTGCCTCAGCAAGCGCCTCTTGCACCAGTGACGTACAGAAACCCTCGCGCCCAAAACTGCCATCGTCGGTAGCGCAGCGCGGGGGCGCATCAAGCAACGCCTCGTAGCGCAGACGACAGGTGAGTGCCTCGCCGGTCTGGGCACCCAGCACCACATGAACGGACACCCCCGCATCTACCAGTTGCTCGCACAGCATAAACAATGGAGCCGCGCCAACGCCGCCGCCCACCAGCAACGCCCGCCGCGTATCAACTGGTGGCTGCCACGTACGACCGATGGGACCAATCAACTCGATGGATGCCTCCGCGCCGATCGCATCCGGTTCAAGGCCCACCATGTGCGCGCTACCAAAACCAACCGCCTGGTACAACACCTCCAACGTTCCCCTGCCCGCATCGCGCGCGTACACCGAAAACGGACGGCGCAAGATGTGTGCCTCCATGCCTGGCACCTTCATATGCACAAACTGTCCCGGCTCGATGCGTGCGGCAATATCGGGCGAGATAAGCGTCATGAGGTAGAGATTTGGGCCGACGCATTCGTTTCCTACAATGCGTGCCCGTTCGTTGACAAGGGTCACGAAGTTCCTTCCTGCGCAAATGCGTCGCCTGCCTCCGACAAGCCATACGCCCTATTTTTCTTGCAGCAGATTGTAGCATCGAAACCCAGCATCCGAGCCTCCGACAAGCCGAAATGCAAGGAATACGCAAAGCCAGTGCCGGTAAAAACAGGAAGCTATATGCAGGGAGTCCACAAAAATAGACAGGAGGCATACAGCGCACCAATAACGAACTTCACACAGGAGAAGGTACCCAAAGACGCACGACCCCTCTGTTATGATGACACCTTTCAACCAACAAAGGCAGGGGGGCATGATCTTTTGAACAACACGCAGAGGAGAGAACCACGCAAGCTTACCAAAGCCGAACAGGAGCGCAAGGCAGCCTACGAAACGCTTGAAGAAAACCTGGGCAAGCAAGGCTACCACAAGCATAACCTCACTATCGGCGTTGTTCGGGCGAACCTGTATGCAATCGGGCTAACCCTACCCATCGTGGTCGTATTCATTGTCATGTTCTTTGCGCTTCACCCCACAGGATCCTTCTCGTTCAACTTCGCAAGCATCTTCGCCGTAGTCGCCGCGTTCGTCATGCTTATTATATTTCATGAAGCGATACATGGACTCGTATGGGGCTCATTCGCGAAAGGACACTGGCGCGCCGTCTCCTTCGGGTTTATGGTGCAATATCTCACGCCGTACTGTACCTGCAACGAGCCGCTGCCAAAGCACGCCTACATAATAGGAGCCTTGGCACCTACGGTGTTGCTCGGATTGATCCCCGCTGCGGTAGGAATCGCCACCGGTTCGGGCATCTGGCTCGCTGTAGGACTACTCCTGATCATCGGCGGAGGCGGAGACTTAGCCATCGTAATCAAGCTACTGCGCTTTAAACCCAAAGAGAGCGATGTGCTCTACCTTGACCATCCTTACGAGTGTGGCATCGTGGCCTTCACGAGATAGCGCAGCGGGAGGCACGACACACCACCATTCCCTCACGACGAAACGACCTGTAGTAGCGAGCTTGAGCTCACCTGATACCACACCAAGGAAAGGCGGATAGTATTCTCTTACCCGACCAACGCCTAAGCGCATTTCTCACCTTCAACGGCAAGGCCCAAGAGGCCATGGAGTTCTACGAGACAGTATTTCCCGATGCGAAAAGAGTTTCATTGGTGCTTTTCGGCGCAAACGAGCCGAATGGCGACGAGGGTAAGGTACTGAACGGCACGCTTGAACTCGGCGGGCAAAGGCTACTGTTTATGGACATGCAGGCGGCTTATCCGGCACCGGAGTTCAACTGGTCAACGTCGCTGTTCATCAACTGTCCCAACGAAACCGATTTCGACCACCTGTTCGCAAAACTGTCTGCAGACGGCACCGTGATGATGGGCCCCGAACCGGTGGGCGACTTGCGGAAATGCGCTTGGGTCACCGACAAGTTCGGGGTGACCTGGCAGTTCTCCTATGAGGAAGCAAAGCCCGCTGGAGTTTAAAAAAGATAGAGAAACAAATAAGCAAACCCAAATCCCAGTAATCCGCACCCAGGGAAGGTAAGTATCCATGCCCTCATCATATCGCCAGCAACACCCCACTTCACGGAACTTTTGCGTTTCGCGGCACCTACGCCCATAATAGCAGTGGTATTGGTGTGTGTCGTAGAAACAGGAAGCCCTGTGAAGGTGGCCAACATCAAACAAAAAAAGGCGGCGCTGCTGGAGGCAAATCCTTGATATGGCTCCAGTTTTACCATATTTAAACCGACGTTTTTTATGATGCGTTTACCACCAATCGCCGTACCCAAACCCATACATAGTGCCGAAATAATCATGAGCCAAACGGGCAGCACCGTTTGATCTACCTGTCCCGATCCGTTTGATAGAGCAATTGCAAGCACAAAAATACTCATGAACTTTTGCCCATCTTGAGCACCATGCATGAAAGCCACACCCGCGCCCGACAGGATCTGCGCCCAGCGAAATGTTTTTGCGGTACGATTGCGATCCATGTTGCGGCATACACGCACAACGATCTTTGCATTCAGCCATCCCAAGAAAAAGCCAAGCAACGTGGAGAGCACGATACCATACACCACTTTGATCCATTCACCACCATTAACGGCACCCAAGCCTCCCTGCAACGCGATAGCTGCGCCAGTAAGACCCGCAATAAGCGAATGGCTTTCACTGGTAGGAATGCCAAAATACCAGGCCGCAACACCCCATACAATAATGGCAACCATGGCAGCTGCAAGTGCGATAAACGCCTGATGAGAGTCGCCACCAAAATCGACCATATTAAGAATAGTCTGAGCAACAGCAACCGTTATCAGCGATACAAGCAGCAATCCAAGAAAGTTGCAGATCGCCGCCATAAAAATGGCTACATTCGGCTTTAGAGCACGTGTCGACACGACCGTAGCAATAGCATTGGGAGCATCGGTTGCTCCATTGACAATAATGACACCAACGTTAAGTAGAGTTACCACAACCAGTACTGGATTGGAGGCTAGTTCCGCAATAAACGAAGCCAATTCTATAGTCACAGCTTCTCCCCTGACAACGTCTTAATAATCCAACGACTCGCCAGTCTAGCGCAAACTTTACAAACGAAGATGCTCACTGGTAATTTTGTAAACTTAGGGGAGGTCAATTAGGTAAAATTTATGTAAAGTTAGGCATTTTACTGAAATATATAGAGTAAATACCAGCGAACCGACAGCCTCGCGTAAAAGCTATCGATTCGCTCACAAGCATTGTTTTTACCTTATTGCCATTGCGGCAGATCTTGTAAAGCCACCACCGTTAAACCGCTTGCACGAGCAACCTCCATACCCGCTACCATAGCCTGCGCTCCGGCAAGGTTTGTTACATGAGTCACGCCGTGTTTCACAGCTTCGAGACGCAACTCGTAACCATCGGCACGGGTGGCGTGGCCAAAGGGGGTATTAATCATAAGAGAAACTTCCCCGTTAGCTATCATGTCGCGCACGTTCGGCTCACCCTCATGAATCTTTTTTACCTGTTCGCACTCCACCCCAGCAGCGCGAAGAGCCCGAGCTGTACCCCCGGTAGCCACTAGGCGAAATCCAAGGCGCACGACATCGCGTGCAATGGATACGATGGCGCGCTTGTCGCGATCGCATACACTGACGAACACCGTACCTCCCTCAGGCAACGCATAGCTTATAGCCAACTGAGTCTTAGCAAACGCAGCTGGAAAGTTACGAGCTATACCCATTACTTCGCCAGTGGACTTCATCTCAGGGCCAAGCACGGTATCGGCACCAGGGAATCGACCGAAAGGCATAACAGCCTCTTTTACGCTAAAGTGCTCTAGGCGGCGGTCGTCGGGCGGGAGGTTCAGGTCGGACACCCGCTCCCCTGCCATGATGCGTGCAGCCAGCTTAGCCAACGGCACGCCCGTGGCCTTCGACACAAATGGAACCGTACGACTGGCACGCGGGTTAGCTTCAATAATGTAGATAACCTGGTCTTTGATGGCGAACTGGATGTTGATAAGGCCCACCACCCCCAGGCGCAGCGCAAGCTGGCGTGCAATGGAGCGTAGGTTAGCCTGCACGGCTTCGGAAAGAGCAAACGGTGGCGTGCAGCAGGCAGAGTCACCCGAATGGATACCCGCCATCTCAATATGCTCTAGCACGCCACCGACGTACACCTGCTCACCATCACAGAGCGCGTCGAGATCAACTTCGACGGCACCTTCCAAAAAGCGATCCAGGTATACCGGATGGTCAGGCGATATCTTCGCCGCCTCAACCATATACTTCTCTAGCTGCGCACCGTCATACACGATACCCATACCTCGTCCGCCCAGCACGTAGCTGGGACGCACCAGCAGCGGGAAGCCTATCTGATCAGCCACCGCACAAGCCTCCTCAAACGTGGAGGCCATGCCAGCAGCCGGGTACACAATGCCCAACTCGTCCAAAATTGCCGAGAAGCGATCGCGGTCCTCGGCTAAGTCGATGGCCTCGGGGGTCGTACCCATAATAGGCACACCCGCTTGACGTAGAGCATGAGCCAACTTCAGCGGCGTCTGCCCGCCCAGTGTGACCACCACACCGTCGGGGCGCTCCACATCCACAATATCCATGACATCCTCGAATGTCAGCGGCTCGAAGTACAACTTATCTGACGTATCGTAATCGGTGGATACCGTCTCGGGATTACAGTTCACCATAATGGTCTCGAAGCCAGCCTCAGCCAGCGCGTAGGACGCATGCACGCAACAGTAATCGAACTCGATACCCTGACCGATGCGGTTAGGGCCCGCGCCTAAAATCATGGCACGCTTGCGTGTCTTGGGAGCCACCTCCGTCTCGTCTGCATCGTAGGTTTTATAGTGATAGGCCGTCGAGCTGGGGAATTCGGCCGCACAGGTATCAACCGTCTTGAATGCTGGACGCACGCCGAGAAGTTTACGACAGGTGCGTACTGTAAGCTCGTCGGAATTAGTAAGGTGCGCTATCTGCACGTCGGACAGACCATAGCGCTTCAACAGGCGGAAAGCGTCGGCATCCAGTTCATCGAGCGCCATACCACGCAAGTTCTCCTGTACACGCACCATATCGGCCATGCGCGACACGAAGAACGGGTCCACTCGACTGGTACGATAAACCTGCTCGACCGTCCACCCTCGTCTCAGCGCCTCTGCTAGGTAGAAGATACGGTCAGCCGTTGGGCGCGCCACCACGTCGGCAAGTTCCGCATCAGCAATGGATACTTCTTCACCCTTGCCATCGGCACCGAGTCCCCCACGCCCGTTTTCTAGCGAGCGCATGGCTTTGCCAAGCGCCTCCTCAAATGTACGACCAATACTCATAACTTCACCCACGGCTTTCATGCGCGTAGATAAGGTATCGTCGGTGCCTTTAAACTTCTCAAATGCGAAGCGCGGCACCTTCACGACACAGTAGTCGATGGATGGCTCAAAGCAGGCAGGCGTAGCTTTCGTAATGTCGTTTATAATCTCATCGAGCGTGTAGCCTACCGCCAATTTCGCCGCTGCCTTCGCAATGGGAAAACCAGTGGCCTTTGATGCAAGCGCCGAAGAGCGCGAAACGCGCGGATTCATCTCGATAACAATCATACGGCCGTTGTCTGGATTGATGGAGAACTGCACGTTCGAGCCGCCCGTTTCCACGCCAATTTTCTCGAGAATAGCAAGTGAAGCCGCGCGCATACGCTGGTATTCGATATCAGAAAGCGTCTGTGCTGGGGCAACCGTGATAGAGTCGCCCGTATGAACCCCCATGGGATCGAAGTTCTCAATGGAGCACACAATAATGCCGTTGCCAGCATGGTCGCGCATAACCTCCATCTCGTACTCTTTCCAGCCCTCGATACTCTCCTCCACCAGTACCTCGCCCGCAGGAGAAAGCTCCAGACCTTGGCCCACAATCTCGTGCAGCTCGGTTTCGTCATGCGCGATACCACCACCGGCTCCACCCATGGTGAACGAGGGGCGCAAAACCACTGGATAACCCAAGTCGGCCACAATAGCTTCCGCATCGGCTACAGAGTATGCATAACCCGACCTCGCCGTCTCAATGCCAAGTTCGGCCATACATTCATTGAATAGTTTACGATCTTCGCCGCGCTCGATTGCGTCCAGATCACATCCAATCATCTCCACGCCATATTTATCAAGGACGCCCGCACGCGCCAGATCAACGGCCGTGTTGAGGCCGGTCTGCCCACCCAGCGTGGGCAGCAACGCGTCGGGGCGCTCACGTGCGATTACTTGCTCCACAAACTCAGCCGTAATAGGCTCGACGTAGGTACGATCGGCAAGACCCGGATCGGTCATAATAGTGGCAGGGTTGCTATTCACAAGGATAACGCGGTAACCATCAGATTTGAGTACCTTACAAGCTTGTGCGCCCGAGTAGTCGAACTCACATGCCTGCCCAATAACAATAGGGCCGCTGCCAATAACGAGGATGCTTTCGATGTCGGTACGCTTAGACATGAGCGCCTCCTTCTATCAAAGAAGTATGCAGCGCAACTTCCGCAGCCGCCGGTACCTGCTCGCCGAACACCCAGCCGGCAAGACGGTCGGCAGCAATGTCGATATCTAGGTAGTCTGAAGCGCCGTCCATAAGACGCGCGAATGCGGTGAACAGGTAGTGTGCATCGGTAGGACCTGGTGAAGCCTCCGGATGATACTGTACCGAGAATGCCGGGATGTCCAAAAACGCGATGCCCTCCGCCGTACCGTCGTTCAGGTTCACGTGCGTCAAACGAATACGACCAAACCGCTCGTTGTACACCACAGGAGAAATACCCTTGCGTACCCAAAAGCGCAGGTCGTCTTCGTGGTTTGCGTGCCCGCCAGAAAGCTCCGGCACCAGTGTGCCTAAACTGGGGAACAAGAGGCCGAAACCGTGGTTCTGTGCCGTAATTTCAACACGACCCGTCAACAGGTTTATAACCGGGTGGTTGCCGCCACGATGACCAAACTTCAACTTTTCTATAGCAGCGCCAGAAGCTTTCGAGATCATTTGGTGGCCGAGACAAATGCCGAACACAGGCACACGTCCAAGAAGCTTCTCCACCTGCAGGTACGTACCCTCTACCGCTTCAGGATCTCCCGGGCCATTCGAGAGGAACACGCCGTCGGGATCCATGGCCAACACTTCTTCAGCCGGCATATCCCAAGGCACAACCGTAAGCTCGCAGCCCGAACGCACCAAGTTCTCTAAGATGGAGCGCTTGGCGCCACAATCATAGGCAACGACGCGATGGCGCGGCGCGGTAGCCGGAGCAACGGCAAACTCATGGCTCTTCGGAAGCTCCGAGAACGTCCGCGTCTCGCAGCATGACACACCGGCCGCAAGGTTTACCCCTACAATTGACTCGCTCGCGCGCACCTTGGCAAGCAAGCTTACCTCATCGGTATCGACCGTAGACAGGATGGCACGCTGGGCTCCATGATCGCGCACATGACGCACGAGCGCTCGGGTGTCCACATCCTCGATAGCCACAATGCCGTGCTTCAGCAGATAAGCAGGTAGACTCATAGTACAACGCCAACTCGACGGTGTCGCGCACAGATCACGCACCACCAGACCACGCAACGCCGGATTTTCCGACTGCACATCATCCTCATTCACGCCGTAGTTACCGATCTGCGGATACGTCATAGTGACGATCTGCCCTGCGTAGGACGGGTCGGTAATAACCTCCAAATACCCCTCAATTGAGGTATTGAAGCATATCTCGCCGAAAACCTCCCCTTCAGCTCCACAGGCCGTTCCGCGGAACACGGCTCCGTCCTCAAGCACGAGCGCCGCCGGAAAGGCGGCCGCCTTCGACGTACCCTCTAGCAGTTTGCTTGCGATGTCGCTCAAAACGTTTCCTTCCTCTGCTTGCAGCATATACAACAAAGCGCCTTCGTCGTTTTAGACAAAGGCGCACTACTTATAGGAAAGCTATGCTGCGCACCTTGTCGGTCTCTCCGTACCGCCTTAAAGGTCGCAGATCAGTATACGACTATTCCGAGTATTTTTATTTATTAATACATTTTTTTAATCTAATTATTAACCAATATACAGTTTTGCTACAAATACAGATTCAAGAATAGTAATTCTGCAATAACAATTCTACGAACTAAGTACACCGTGTCCCAAAAGCAATTTGAAACAAACCGCTGCGGCACCGAGGGCATGCAATCACCCTAAGATCGACGAAGGGAGGACAAGCTCGTTATCCTCCCCCAATCTCTTCTACTTTAAGAGCCTATTTCTATTCAGCCTGCGAGGGAGCTGTCCAGCCTTGCGCAAGTTCAATGTCGCCATGGCAACCCGCACATTGATCGACCTGCTGGTCATGTATGCTATGGCAGTCACCACAGGCGTAATCTATAGATCCATGCATAGACCAATCGTGTGGATTGCGCGGCAAATTCGCTGTCTTTTGAGTAAGTTCTTCCCTTGACATGTTGTGACAACCACTCGAAAGACAATTCTCTTCTGAGGCAAAGTCCCTCTTTTCTAGAGGAACGGAGTAACTTCCGCTCACCCATACAACCCCCTCGGCAACTTGCTCGCCCAGATTAGCCTCGTGACATCCTAAGCAAGTTACCTTTCCTTGAGCGTGAGTGCTCGCCAAAACGCTGGCATCGGTGGAATAGTACCCTTCCACATAATCGTCCATAGGAACGTGACAGACGGCATTACAAAACGAGGGCTGCTCATGCCAAACGAAGAATCCTACCCCAGCCACCACGACAACTGCGGCAACAATCGATATGACGACCATAGTTTTTTTCTTCGCCTTTATCTTCGTGCTTTTACCTTGCGGCTCTGCAGAAGCGTTCGTTTCTTCATTCATTCGATCATCTCCCTATCTTCCCTTTGAGTCTGACTATTTTTCTTCAATGAGCGAACCTGCGGCAATATAGCCTCCGATAAAGGAAAGTCCTACGTCTCCATACATGCCATTAAACGGCTTTCCTGCCGCATTCAGCTCGCCATTCGAGCCGCCTGCGGTATGGAACCCCGCATAGAGACCTGGGATAACCTTGCCAGAAGTGTCGATAACCTGCATCTGAGGGTTCACACGAACACCCGCCTTCGTGCAGAACAGGTTTCCACCAAGCTTCGCACCGTAATAGGGAGGAAAATCGATGGCGATGAGCCAAGAAGGGTCGTATTTGTAAGTGTCGACATAATCCACCCCTTTCTCACATGCCTCGTTCCACTTCTTAACCTCATCCACCAGCACACCTTCACGCAAACCCAGGGCACCCTCTAACTCTTCAATCGTATCGCATTTTTTAATTGCCCCAGCAGCGACCATCTGCTCGAACCCGGTATGCCAGTCCCGCTGGAATTCCGGAACACGGTCGAGGAACTTATCATCTGAAGGAACGATCTTTCCGGGACGGCAAACCGACTGCTTGAAGGTGTTCTTGCTCACTAATTCGTCATACTTTGAATCGAAACATACGTAAGACCTGCCCCCCGGACACGACATTTGTACCGTAGCCAAATCGCACAACGCAAACGGAGCCCAGTTCCCCGTGGTCGAGTAAGGATAGTTAATGCCACTCGTACTCAGATAGGGAACCCTGTTGCCCACACGATCAATCGCCAGCCAAGGCTGGCGCACAGCCTGGTTTCCGTCTTTGTTGATATGGGCATGCATCCAAATATCGTCATCGGCATATTCCGACCACTCAACGCCACCGTCGTAAGCAGCAATTGAATCAAAACCACACATATCCGCACCAACACCCTGCGCCATGCGTGTACACTCCCCTGTTCCGTTGGGAGGAGTCGCCACATTCGCAATCCCATGAAGGGCGAAGGGGGCATATTTTTCCAACATGGGTCGGCTCATCTCAAAACCACCCGCCGTGAGAATCACCGCCTTCGCGCCGCGGTAATAAACCTCTCCCTCGCTATCAGAGTAAACCTTGACACCCACCACACGTTCACCCTCTTGCACCAGCGCTGCAACAGGGGAATCTAGATGAATGTCCACGCCCTTGTCGTGCGCAATCTGGGTAAGATCTTTGAACATCTGATCGTTGATCTCGATCGCATTGTTCTTCGTGATCTGTCCCTCCATGTGCAATGCGCGCATACCGCTTGGCACCGAGCTTGCCGGAGCCCACACAAACCCAAGTTCATCGTGCATCCAGTCGATCCACTTGGGGCCTTCGACCGCCAGCTTCCTCATCAAGGCCGGGTCGCCCGACATCTGGAAGGTGTCGTTAAGGAACGCAACGACAGCATCGGGATCGTAGGGAAACGACGGATACGCCCACTGCACGGCATCCGCCATCTTATGCCCGCCGAAGTTCACAAAATGCCCGGCGTAGCGGGAGTTTCCTCCTAGCGTGCCATTGCGCTCAATCAAGGTGACCGAGAATCCTGCCGTGGCTAGCCTAATGGAGGCTATAGGCTTTGCGGCCGCACGATACGCATCCTCAGCCACAAGAGCCTCCCCCTGAGCCCCCTGCTTCGGCGCACAGCCTGCAAGCGATCCGCCCGCCACGGTGGCGACGCCGCCGATTCCGGCGAATCTAAGAAAATCGCGCCTCGAAAACGCTTGACGAGCCGGCCTTTCGAATGGCGGCATCACAATTCAAACTACGACGATAGATTTTAAAAATACTCGATAAAAAATGAAAATCAGTTCGAGCAATCAGATCCGGTGGCAAAGATGCGCTAACTCAAACCATCAGTTTCCATGATCTCCCCCCTCGAAAAACCCCTTATCCATTGTATCGCACCACAACTCTTATTGCTTCACATACCACTCAATGTGCGAGTTAAGTTGTTCGGGGTTGACCGTAGCCGATGCCGTCGATCCGACGGTTCCACTGGGGTCTGAAGAGAGCCTTGCGGCCCTTGCATGACAGAGCCATTCTAGCACGACCTCGCGCAGAATCCTGCGGCCGTCTTCAGAGAGCCCGTAGCGGCTTGGTGCGGCGGCAGGTAGCCGCGCCCGACCCTCGCTTGAACCCCCCTGGCGCTGCGGACGGTGTCCGCGAAGGCGGCCTGCTGCTCCTTTTGCGTGAACAGCGCACCCTTGTCCGGTGCAAGAAGCGCCCTACCCGTGGCAAGCGCGCACCTCACAAGGCACATCGCCTCTGCCCCCGCCCTCGACCACGACCTGCCCTGGCCCTTGAGGCGCGCTGCGCCCACGTGGGCGTTGGTTGACCTGTGTCAAGATTTCGGACACGGAAACTCGAGATTCTATGCTGCCATCGCAATTGCTTTGTCCATAGGTTTCGTACGTTCGAAGAATGCATCCATCACCTCGGCGGGGATCCTGTAACCGAT
>JAEWYG010000214.1 GCA_023395755.1 Actinomycetes bacterium
GCATAATAATGATCAGTGCCCTCGACGCGCTTGAGCATGGGGCGCAGTTGCGAAATCTTATCGGGGTGACTAGATCGCGGAGTGAAGCGGTCGCCTTCTGGGAAGTCTTTAGGGCTAGGAACGCTGCCAGGTACCTGGTGTAGGCGAGTGCCGCCAGCTTCGATTGATAGCACCGAACCCAAAAGGCCGCTTGTATACTCGTGTACGGGATGGCATAGGATATCGGCAACGGGGCCCTGCTCAACTACCTGGCCGGCGTACATAACGGTGATAGAGTTTGCCACTTCAGCAACGAGCGCTAGGTCGTGGCTTACAAACACCATGGCAAAGCCTAGCTCTTTCTGCAGTTTGTTCAACAGGTCGATAACCTGCTTCTGAACTGTTACGTCAAGGGCAGTGGTGGGTTCGTCGGCAATGACTACCTTGGGGTCGCGCGTGAGTGCCATAGCAATAAGTACGCGTTGACGTTGTCCACCTGAGAGCTCATGGGGATAAGAGCCCAGTGTTCGCTTTGGATCAAGGCCCACTAGCTCAAGCAACTCTTCGGCGGTACGGGTGCCACCGCGCTTCGTAAGCTGCTTCATTTGGGATTTAATTAGCATCGAGGGGTTCAGTGACGAGAGTGCATCCTGATAGATCATGGCAATCTCACGGCCGCGAAGAGCGTTCATCTGCTTTTGATTCATGGCGAGCAAGTTCTGGCCGTCATAGAGTATTTCTCCGGTAACAGTGGCCTTTGGATCGAGCAGACCCATGATCGTTAGTGATGTGATAGATTTTCCACATCCCGACTCACCTACAAGACCCATGGTTTGACGCGGGCGCACAACGAAGCTCACATGATCCACTACGTTTACATCGCCGTGGCGTGGGAACTTAATGCACAGGTCTTTTACTTCTAGAATAGGTGGCACGTCGGTGTGGGCAGTGAAACGGTCGGTGCGTGTTTTCTCGATGGCGCAGAGTTCCGCGAGGCGCTTTTGAAGCATCTCAGCTTGAGCTTCATAGGCCAGCGTTGGGTCGGCCACGAGGCGATCGGCCTCACGATCGGTGCGCACGGCTGCATCGTCGGCCTTAACGGGGGCTTTAGGAGAGGCAGCCATGGCATCGGTAATGCCCTCGGAGAGGATATTGAGAGCCAATACCGTAATCATAATGGCGAGGCCAGGGAACAACGCTTGCCACCAACGGCCTGCCAGTACGCCAGCCCGTGCGTCGGATAAGATGTTGCCCCACGTAGGCGTAGGTTCTGGAATGCCGGCCGAGATGAACGAAAGTGATGCCTCAAACACGATGGCATCGGCTACCAACACAATGGTAAATACCATGACTGGCGCGATGCAGTTGCGAATGACGTGTTTCCAGAGAATCCATGGAGCACGGGCTCCGCTTACTACTACAGCACGTACGTAATCTTGATTGTACTCGCTAACCACATTGGCGCGCACGATGCGGGCGATCTGCGGAATATAGAGAAATCCGATGGCGAAGATGAGGGTGGGCAGCGAGTTGCCAAACGCAATAACAAACGTAGCAGCAAGCGCAATGCCGGGGAAGGACATGATGATGTCTAGGATGCGCATGATTACTTCTGAGATACCCTTGCGCGATACCGCCGCGATAGCCCCAATGATGGAGCCGCATACCAGCGCAAAGCCGGTGGCGCCAATGCCGATGACGAGTGAGTAGCGCGCGCCATACATCATGCGAGACAATACGTCGCGTCCCTTGTCGTCGGTACCGAACAAGAATTGCGCATCGGGAGCCTGGCGCGCGGTGAAAATAGCCAGGGGGTCATGTGGTGCGATGACGTTTGCTAGAGCAGCAATCATGACGATAAGGATAAGTACGATAAGCGAAATGCGCGCTCCGATACTCATGGACTTCCAGCGTCGGAAGTGCACTTTCCCGGGGTTTGCTTCCATCTTTCCGGTAAGGTTACCTCGAAGTTTTGCCATGATGCTACACCGTCCTGATTCGGGGATCAATCAGGATATAAAGCATATCCACGATGATGTTAACAATGATAAAGGTAATGGCCACTACTAAAACAACGCCTTGTACGAGCATGGTGTAACTTGATTGTATACCCGACAGAATAGCCATGCCCATGCCAGGGAGGTTGAAGATAACCTCGATGACTACGGCGCCACCAATGAGGTAGCCCACGCGAAGACCCAGAACCGTTACCGGGGTAATGAGCGCGTTGCGCAGCACGTTGCGGGCTATAACCACGCTTTTCGGAATGCCAGCACCCAGCGCCGTGCGCACGTAGTCGCGATCAAGCTCTTCAACCATGGAGGTGCGGATAACGCGGGTAAGCTGTCCTGTTACGGGAACAGCAAGCGCGATGGCGGGCATTGCCATGCGGGCAAGCCAGCCTGCAGGGTCGGTGAACAGCCCCGGCAGGTCTCCCGATGCCGGCAGCACGTGCAACATCGAGGAGAACAGCAATATGAACAGCACGGCCAGCCAGAACGACGGCGTGGCGATGCAGGCGATGGAGAACACGCGGATGATCTGGTCGGGCCATCGGTCGCGGTAGAGCGCCGACACCACGCCCAAGATGACGGCGAAGAACACCGCAATGATCAAGCCGAAGAAGGTAAGCTGGAGTGTGACGGGTAGCGCTTGGCTTACGCGTTCGGCTACCGAGGCGTTTGCGGCACCATAGGTACCCATGTCACCTTGAAATAATCCTGCCATATAGTTGCCGTACTGTACGATGACGGGTTCGTTTAACCCGTGGTCTTCGCGATACTGGTTTACCTGTTCCTCGGATGCGTTCTCGCCCAATACCGAATATGCCTGGTCAATGGGGGAGAGCGCCATAACGAAGAATACGAGGATGGTGACGCCGAAGATCATGATAGGTAGCGCTATAAGTCGCCGCCCAATCAGCCGCAGCAAGTTGTTCACCGTATCCTCCTTTCGTTTGTCGGATCTCACTCGCTATCATTGATGCTGCGCGCACGGTGCATACAATTATCCTGTGCACCGTGCGCGCAGCCGTGTTCATTCTATATGAGCCTATACGGTTTGCCTACGAAAAAGTGAGGGGTAGGCCTCAGGCAGAAAAGGGTTTTCAAATCTTTCCGCTCACGTTGTCGGTATAAGCGTGTTTTGCGGACGTTTGAAGGGTATGCAAAGGGCCCATTTCCTTGAAACGGGCCCTTTGTGATGCTGTTATAAAAGGGTGTTGTTTACGCTTGCTTTATGCCGTGGCGCTAGCACCCAAGAACACGAGACCGGTTGTAGCGATGGGCTGGAAACCAGTGATTTTCTTAGCCTGATAACCGGTTGCGACCGCGCGGTGGAACAGCGGATACAGCGGCACTTGTTCGGCCAAGATGTCGAAGCACTGGTTCCACAGATCCTGCTGCTTTTTCGTGTCGGCCTCTTCGCGTGCGGACTGCATGAGTGTCTGAAGCTCGGTCCACTTGCCGTCTTTTGCTTTCTTCCAGCACGTACGACCTTGGGTCCAGATGTTGTCGCCATACCACCAGCTCATGAGCAAGTCGGGGTCGTTGCCGAAGCAGGTCGGGTCGCCCGGGGTTAGCATGACGTCATAAGGAAGAACACTGTCAGACGCAGCATACTCTGACCAGTTAACCTTCTGCTCGTTGATGGTGCAGCTGATGCCAACGGCATCCAAGTCATTCTTGATCTGGGGAGCAAGATCTTTCACCCAGTTATTGTTCACGACGAGCGTGAGGCTGACGCTTTCCGCACCGGCTTCTTTGAGTAAGCTCTTAGCCTTCTCGGGATCGTACTTGTACACCGTGGAGGCCTCATGGTAGTTCTCGTGATCCTTCGGCAGGAATCCCGTGATGGGGGCGGCATGACCGGCCATCTGGTTGGCGATGAGTTTCTCTACATCAACGGCGTAGTAGAACGCCTGGCGCACGCGGTAGTCGTCGAACGGTGCCTTCAGTGTGTTAAACATAAAGAACGGCTGATTGAAACCCTGGATGTATTCGACCGTAGCGCCGGCAGCCAGTAGCTGGTCGCCATTGGCATCAGGTACGTTCTCCATGACCTCGACTGTGGATTCCTGTAGGGCAGTCGTACGAGCAGTGGCATCCAGTAGGATGCTCCACTTCATGTCGTCGGCGGTGGCAGCATACTTGCCAGCGTATTCGGCGTTGGGTAAAAACGAAATGGTACCGCCGTCGTCGCCATTGATTGCATCATACGCCCACGGGCCAGAGCCGATGGGTTTGGTCTTTAGCTGGTCATCGGTAAGCGAGGCGGGGAATACCTTGACCACGCTCAGACGGCCCTTCAGTAGGCTCTCGAAGGGGTACTTCAGTGTAAAGGTGACCGTGGCATCGTCTTTGGCGGCCACTCCGCTGATGAACGAGAGAAACGCGCCGTAAGTTGCGTCAGCCATGTTCTTCTCGAATGCATTCACTACGTCAGCTGCCGTCACGGCGGAGCCGTTGGAGAACTTGGCTCCATCACGCAGTGTGACTTCGTACTCGGTATCGGAAACCTTCTTGGGGTCGCCGGCGGCAAGTGCGTTGTAGGTCTTGTACGTATGTAGGTCTAGGTCATACAGGCCTTCAAACACGTGCCACGTGGCAGCCAACATTAGTGCGGAGCTGTTACCAATGGGGTTGACGTTCGTGCTGGTGTAGGCCATGGCGCCCGTCAGTGAGCCACCCTTAGCAGGCGTAGCGGTGTCGGTCGAGGTGTTCTCGGCCGGCTTGTCGGTTGAGCCGCTGCCGCCACAACCGGCCAAGGTTAGGCCTGCTGCTGCAGCTGCGACTGCGCCGCCCGCCAAAAACGTACGGCGGGATAAAGATGCTTTTACTTTGTTCATAGATTCCCTCCTGAATCTCGTACGGGGTTATCATCCCCGAGCTTACGCCCGCGTTTTTATGATGCGAGCACATGCCGCGGTTATTATCCTGTAAAAAAGAGATAAAATAAAGAATTGTAATCCGAGAGTCATATTGATAAGGTGGCAACTCGGTTCAATCATAGTTTAAAATAAAATAAAATTAATCAATAAAGCCTGCATGGTGCGAGTTAAGTTGTTCGGGGTTGACCGTAGCCGATGCCGTCGATCCGACGGTTCCACTGGGGTCTGAAGAGAGCCTTGCGGCCCTTGCATGACAG